>NZ_JAWRXI010000026.1:0-86186 GCF_046535075.1 Brevibacillus sp. SIMBA_040 | reverse complement strand
CTGCTTCTGCTTCTGCTTCTGCTTCTGCTTCTGCTTCTGCTTCTGCTTCTGCTTCTGCTTCTGCTTCTGCTTCTGCTGGGAAAGTATAATTGCATTCGATTAGTCGTTGACGAGCTATGTCCCGTTCTTCATCAGTAAATAAATCTTTATACTCACTATCTAAAATAAGAGCTTCCATTGACAAATCCAAACGCCCTTCTTCCCATAATCTACTCAAGCCGGATTGGTCCTTACCTCTGAGTAAATTCTTTGCTACAACCACACCATTTTGACGTGAGAGCATTTGGTAAAATCCTGTAGGATTGTACTTAGTCTCTCGTTTAGTTTTCAGACATGTATCAAGTAAGGCTTTATGAAATTTAAAGCTAAGGTCCATTATGACAGCCCCTTGGTATATAAGAGTGAATGTATATATTCCGGCAAATAGTCCCAATTACCTACAACATTCGTACGAGTTAATCCGACACAAAACGACAAAACCTCCTGATCAGTGTTCAAGAGGCATAGTAGTAATTTTGAAAAAGACTGTTTATAAAAATGGAATCTAACATCCAGCTACCTTTAGTGTTGTTTTAGATATTCGCAGAGTAATGCTTCATCGATTACTACGCACTTTCTTCCCAAATATAGTTGGTCTATTAATTTCAAACTGATGAATCAGTTCTTCTCCAAAAATGCTTATTGATTGTTCCCAGGGATGCCCTAAGTATCCCCACTTAAAATCTATATTCAAAAAGAAGTAATAGTCACCATCTGGGAAAAACCCTATCCTTCCACTTGCATTACCCTTCTCTAAATGCGGATTGTAGAGGTAGGATTCGTGTTGCCAATCAAGTGCGTAGATATATTCATCAGCCCCAGTCACCGCTCTAAGGCATTTAATACAATTCTCCTCAAGATCATCAATATTGTCATCCGTATATTCAGTAATATCAAAAGTAACAAAAGGAATCGGTAAACGATAGGAAGGCCAATCATTGCTATGGATACTTGGTTTGAATTTGAAATCCCTATAAAATTTATCCCAAACCATTCGATATTGCTCATCCGACAATGAAATCCAATTGTCCATTTTACATCTCCTTTGGATTAAGTCTTGATCCATTCATCTATTCCTGCTAGAACGTCTTTCAAGGTCCAATTAATTTCAGTCGAAGTTGATCTTCAAAATTATACATTGTTTTCTGAATGGAAAAAAGTCTCAGCATTTGGTAAAATACCACAAAAGAACGCATGTTCCTACGAGGTGATCTGATGAAATTGTCCTACTCTCCTACCCCGCTTGAAACCTGGATAAGTCACTTTTACAAACAGCTAGGGATTAATACACCTGAGGAACTAGACGAACAACGCATAGCGCGTTCTTTAAACATCCATCTTTTATATAAAGAAATCCCATCAATGGCATATGAACTCGGCCGTTTCAAGAGTATCACCATAGACAAAAGGCTCCCCTCTTCAATTCAAAGGGAGCATTTTTATCATGAGCTATGCCATATCCTTCGTCATGCTGGCCGACAAATTATTATGCCTGCGGCATTTCGTGAGCTACAGGAATGGGATGCAACCAATTTCACGAGGTATGCTGCATTGCCCATACATATGCTTTCTAGTATTGAATTTAGTCATCCAGGTATCATTGACTATCTATCTTCGCAGTTTGGTGTAACTCCTGAATTATGCGAAATCCGATTGTACAGGATTCGTGAAAGAATTCTAAACTCTGCTGTGTAAATTAATAAACGAAGAAACTATATACTATATTCAACAAGACATTTTACCTTCTTTCGACATAATGTGACTGCTTTTGCAATGGTTCTATATTACCATTTACATATGTTTACATTATCGTTTGAAAGGATTGTTTCTGAATGACAATATTTCAGGCAGTAACTCCTTTTATTAAAGGAAACAATAGTAACTTGCTTCCCCCTCAAATAGCAGCTTACGAAGCAGTCCACTCCCACTACCAAGAGTTCTCTGATCATAAATATCGAGAAGTTCTCGTAGTAATGCCAACCGGCTCAGGAAAAACAGGTCTCATGTCATTACTCCCGTTTCAAATAAGCAAAGGAAGAGTCCTAATAATTGCTCCTGGTAAAATCGTTAGAAAAACGATATTTCAAGAGTTTGATTCAATTAGTAATCCTGAAAAAACTTTTTGGTATAAACGGAAGGTGATTTTTGACAGAAAATTATTCCCAAAAAGTTACCTATATAGAGGATTTAACCCTAAGAATGACGGAGAAAAAGAGCAAACCCTTCAAAAACTAAAGATGTCTGACATCGTTATTACAAACGTTCAAAAGATTACAGGTAGTAGTGAAAATGTGTCCTTAATCAATCTTTTGGATAGGGATTTCTTTGACATGATAATAATCGATGAAGCTCACCATTCGGCAGCCCCTATGTGGCAAGAGACTTTATCCCATTTCAATGCAACTAAGATTGTAAAACTAACGGCCACACCTTTTAGAGGAGATGGTTTAGATATTACCGAAAATCCTCGAAATCCGATCTTTGAATATTCACTAGGAGAGGCTATTCTAGATGGACTAGTAAAGGATGTTGTAAAGGAAGAAGAAGTACCGGGCACTGTCGAATTCGTAGACAATGAATCCGGACAAACGTATAGTCTGAAGCAGGCACGTGCTATTTTAGGTGACGATTGGGTTAACAGAAGTGTAGCAATGTCTGAAAGTTGCTCTAAAGCAGTTATAAAATTAACTAAAGAAATTTTACTTGAGAAGAGGAATAGCTACCCTGCTCATCAAGTATTAGCAGTTGCCTGCCACGATCAGCACGCGAAAGATCTAACAAAGTGGTTCAATGAAGAAGGCCTAACTGCTACATATGTTAGTAGTCATTTATCTGATAAAGAAAATGAAATACGAATTAATGATTATTGTAATGGGGCATATGATGTCATAATTAATATTCAAATGCTCGGTGAGGGTTTTGACAACCCGAATACTTCCATAATATCGATATTCAGACCTTTTAAAACACTATCTCCATATGCCCAAGTTATTGGTCGAGGTTTAAGGAAAATAAGAGAGGAAAATACAACTGAACTTGAGAATTACTGTAATGTAGTTTATCATCAGGAACTCGACTTACAACGACTATGGCATTACTACAAAACTCAAAAGCGATACGCCGAATTAAAACGTGAGCAGTATGAACAAATAGAACTATTTGATTTCAGTGAATTGGGTATGATCGAAAAAACACCTGACAGATTTGTTCCAGATCGTACCGAGGAACCAGAACCTAAATTAGAACTACAAGTCGTTGGAAGTGTTAGCACATACCACTCTGGAGGTACTGGGAACCAAGATTCATTTTCTCAAAGCGGCTATAGTTCATACCAAGAAGCACGTGCCAGAATTATTAAAGATGAAGAAGAGAAATTGTTAAATGAATTAGATAAGTATCAAAAGTTATTTGATAATAAGTTGATTGATGAAGAAGAATATAACATCCTGAAAGAAAAAGCTGAATCGACTCGTCAAAATAAGTGGAATAAATTTAATGATGACTATAAAATGTACATTTTTTCAGAAAAGCTTCGTGACGAGTTTAAAATTTGGTTTAACAACGAACTTGAGAAATTCTTCAGAGCATCTAAATTACAAAAGGTTGGTTTTGAGCTTTTTCTCGACAGTGGTCAATTTCAGGAAAAAGTAAACAATGTAGGATATATTGTGAAAAATCTTTATAAATCGTTATACGATCAAACTAGAAAGCATAATAGTTTATACACCCCGAACGACTTTCGAATAGCTAAAGATTCTACAATTCAAAAATTCAATTTTTACTTAGAGCAATACGGCGTTGATGAGGAGGAACTATAGTGATAACCAAAGTAAGAAACGATTTTATTTATGTTGGGAACCATTATCTTGACATTTTCAGTTCAAATATTCAACAAGGAGGAGCTATCGAATCAATGTGTGTCTCTGAAGATGCTGATAATAGAACAAGATATGTTGAGATTGTAACCACATATTCAGATGACATACGCACGATAGAGAATTTGACCTACATAAATGAGATGCTAGATAAGTGGGTAATTAGTATCAATAATTCAAATGCTGAAACAGTATTCGATCGTGAGAACTTTTATTCATTGTATACAAGAATTTAAAAGCCCGGATGGGCTTTTATTTCCCCCTTCAACACGAACGTATATTCTTGTTTAATAATCCCTAATGAGGTGACCTTTCTTGACTCGACTCGCTATTTATGCTCGTACAAGTTCAGACGATCAAGCTGAAAGAGGTACCATCGAGAATCAACTAGAGTTTGCCCGCAAATATGCCGATCTCCACCAGCTTGAGGTAGTCAAATGGTACAAAGATGATGGAGTAACCGGTACCTTGCCCTTAGATGCACGCCCTGCTGGCCGTGAACTCTTACAAGATGCTAAAAACGGAGAGATTGATCTTCTTCTCATCTACCGCTTAGACCGTCTTGGACGATCGGCCAGAATCATCCTGAATTCCGTTCACGAGCTGGAAAGTGACGGTGTGAAAATCCGATCAATGACAGAGCCGTTTGATACAGGTGACCCATCCGGACGCTTCCTACTAACCATTCTAGCTGGTGTGGCAGACTTAGAGCGTGAGACTATCATAGAACGTCTCTGGTACGGCGCAAACCGGGCTGCACGCGCTGGCAAATGGCTCGGTGGTATCATCCCATATGGATATCGTGTCAATAGTGAAAGCTATCTAGAAGTATGCGACGATTTACTCCCTAACACGGATATGACCGAATCCGGTGTAGTACGATTGATTTTTCACATGCTTGCGAATAAGGGCCACTCTTGCATTAAAGTGGCGGATTACTTGAATGCTCTTGGGGTCCCTCCCTCTTACGTAAAGGATGATCGGAAAATAACTCGAGGGAAACGAAAAGAGAATACAGCGGGAATATGGCGCCCTGCTCGGATTCGAGGAATTATTACGAATCCAACCTACAAAGGCATACACGAATATGGCAAACGGAGTACTAGACAGCGTGAAGTAATCGAGCGTGAAGTCCCTGCCATCGTGGATGTAGAAACCTGGGAGAAAGCACAACAAGTGCTTAGAGACAACCAATTAGAAGCTGTACGCAATACCAAAAATAGTTATCTACTCCGCAGTTTGATGAAATGCCAATGTTGTGGATTAACATATGTAGGTATTCACTACTACCGTAGCAACCGTACGTTGAAAGGCTACTATGTATGTACGGGAAAACAGTCATACAAAGGTCCGATGCAGGGAAAGTGTAAGTCAAAAAATTTACCCCAGGATTGGATCGAGGATCTCGTATGGCAAGATTGTCTGGCCTTTATTAACCAACCTGGAGAAGCACTACAAGAGATTGCTGCTGCGATGGAAGTTAAGGAATCTGAAAAGAGTGATCTAGAATCGGAAGCCACCCTAATCCAGAATAGTATTGACGACAAAGATGTCGAGCGTCAGAGCATCCTAGACCTCTTCCGAAAAAACATTATTACCTTTACTGATTTAGAGAAGCAAATCCAAAAGATTAACTATGAGAAGGATGTTCTTGAGCAGCGTTTAAAAGAAATCCGAAGCTCTCTAAAAGTTGACCGTGATTTTTCGACCAAGATCACGAATGCATTTCAATTGCTAACCACACTTAGAAACAAGCTAGATGACAATCCTTCATTTGAAACGAGGCGTGAAATTGTTAAGGCATTGGTTGAGCGCATTCAAGTTCATTCCTTTCAAGACGAATACAGGAAACGGCCGCGCGCTACAATCACCGTGAAGTACAGTTTTTCCAAGGATATTATCTACAGGGACAGGGATTGCACGATCCAATGAGCAGAAAGCGAGAGGGAAACGTAAACACTTGCTTCGCTCGCCCAATCGTAACGATCCCTGCCTCGATCGGCTGACGCAATACCTCGAGCACATGACGCGAAAACTCTGGCATCTCGTCCAAAAAGAGAATTCCGCCGTGGGACAAGCTGCACTCCCCTGGTCGCGGGATTTGAGGGCCACCGCCGATCAGTGCCGTCGCTGTTATCGTGTGGTGTGGAGAGCGGAATGGGCGTTCCTCGATGAGTCCGCCCGCTCTTGTTAAGTGTCCGGCAATGCTGTATATTTTCGTCACTTCATAGGACTCTTCTGTTGTCATCTGTGGCATGATGCCCGGTAAGCATGTGGCCAGCAGCGTTTTTCCAGAGCCTGGAGGACCGACTAAGATAACGTTGTGAAAGCCGGCGGCAGCAATTTCTAACCCGCGTTTTACAAAATGCTGTCCGTATACATCCGCGAAATCTGCGGTGTTGCTTTGTTTGTCGGATCGGTGCAGGTTTACCGCGCTAGGTTCATCCTCATTGTGAGGCACTAGTCCGTTTGTCCAATATTGAACCGCTTCTTTCACGGAAGTGGCTGGCAACACAAGTAAGTCCACGAGTCTAGCTTCGGCAGCGTTTTGCTCAGGAAGGATCACATGAGTAAAGCCCCCAGCTTTTGCTTCCAGCAGGATTGGTAGCACGCCGGTAACTGGTCGTAGGCTGCCATCCAATGCGAGTTCACCTAAGATGAGTACTCTTTCTGATCGCGGGGAAAGTTGCTTGGATGCGAGGAGAATGCCAAAAGCAATTGCGAGGTCAAAGCCTGAGCCTTCCTTGCGTTGATCTGCGGGAGCCAGGTTTACCGTGATGCGTTGCATGGGGTAATCAAAGCCTGCATTGCGCAGGGCTGCACGGACACGGTCTCTCGCTTCTTTTACTGCAGAACCACCGAGACCGACCAAATCGAACTGAGGCAGTCCGTTTGCGATATCTGTTTCTACGGTAACGACCATGCCATCTATACCAAATACCGTGCCAGAGTAGCTGGATGCGTACATATCTCTTCCCCCTTTTTTCATAGGGTAGGATAAGATAGTGGGGGTGGGCAAGTTTTGTTGGGGGAGGTTAGCGTGAAGAAATTTAGATGAAAGAAACGATACTTCAAAAAATTACTTGCACGTGCTGCTAATTATCGTTTAGAACTTACAGAAGACTCCTGGTTTGACATGTGGCATACGCACCTAGATTGGTCTGGTATTGGAAATCAGGGGATAAAGTCAAGAAAACAGCATATATCTGCCCTTTTTAAACTGCATCACAATTTTCTTAGTCAGCTTCAAATGTTCTCAAAGCCATATCAAATTTGGATAACGATTCATGAAAAAGATTCAGGTCAGGATGCAGTCTATATTCATACACCAAATGAAAATCGAGATAATTTCCCATTCAATTTCGTTCAAATAGCGTGGAACTGTGCGGTTCCTAAAATACTCGAAGGAATGTTTCATATAGACGAGTATAAAATAGGATCTTATCTTTCCGTAGACAATGATGAAAAAATTTATTTTCTTTGTCTGAAGACCGCGATACACTAAATGCGTTTAACTTCTTTAATAGAGAAAAAATGCAATAATGTTGATTCCTAAAATGATCTTATTTTAATTCATTAAGGCATTACGACACGATCTTCCTGTTAATCCTGATGAATGGGAAAACCAAACACTAGACGGTTTTCTGGAGGCAATTGAATCATGGATGGAAGATACTATGGATGAAAAGGTATATCCAGACATCATAGCCCTTTGCTTCTAAAAATGTCACGGTCTCAGTGACATCAATGTTCCTTCCCTCATACCAGCCGGCGTCGGCTAAAATCGTTTGTGCTTGCTCAGACAAAACGAACACGAAAGACCCTCCTATTCACACTTTTTTTGACCATTACCCTATCGTATCCATAGTAGAATAGGTAGAATAAGGAAGGAAGAAGAAAAAAATCGTAGGAAGTGTTTTTATGATCCTTTCCATATTCAGAGATCATTTAGCAGTACGACATAACAATGAAGAGGACATCGTAATCGAATGGGAAGACATACATACTGTCTACTATTATCAAATCGATTGTATTGAGTCCGTACTCGGATATCTGGCTTTTGACCTCACTTACGGGGAGACGATAGAAATCAACGACAACGTAGAGTACTGGGAGCAAATCCTAGATGATCTTGAGAAATATTTGCCGAACCAAACCATGAACTGGAGATCTGCTCTTCACAATTGGACCATTAATGACAACGAACTGCTTATTTATCAACAGGAGTGAGGGTTTCTTCATGCGAATCTTTGAGAAAATTTCCTTTTACAGTGATCTAGAACTGATCCCCTTCTCGCAAAAATTAAAACAACTTATGTCCCTACCACCATTTGACTCTATTACGAAAGATCGCTGACGAGGTACATTACCATTCTGGAAATCATCACGAGAAGTACATAACTGGTCGAACCAATGAAAGTAAGGACAGCCAGTAATAATACGGGCTGACCTTTTTCAGTTAGTTAGACTCTGAAAATATAGCCCTAGACAGAAAAGTAGATTTATACTTATCTCGGGTAATTAAATTCCCTTGAAAATTAATCTCTCTGTATAGGCAGGTTAAAAGAAAGACACTGGGGAAAGACACTGCTTTGCTAACCGGGTACTGTGGCTCGCTTTACCAGAACTACCCTAATCAAAAAACTGATAAAAAAGAGGAAGATTGATCGTGTATACACAAAACCGAATGGAAGCTATCGGACGACTCCTATGAACACATGTAACGAGCGTTCTGCGTGTCGATGGAGAGTCAGAGTCGCCTATATCATGGCCGTTTTTGCTGCCATGGCTCTGGGTTTAGGGTCCAGAGCGTTCGCCGATATGTTGCCTATCTTTGTAGCTGAGCATTTTGGCGATGCATTATGGGCGTGCATGATCTACTTTGGCTTTCGCACTTGTTTTGCACATAAAAAGATTTCTTTCTCGATGTGGTGCAGCCTAGTGTTTTGCTTTGCGATCGAAGGTAGCCAATTGTATCAGGCCGATTGGATCCATTCCATCCGGGAGACAGCCCTTGGGGCGTTGGTTTTAGGAAAAGGCTTTTTGACGGCGGACCTACTGCGCTATACAGCGGGAATTGTCGTCTCTTCCCTGCTCGACCTAGCTTGGCCTTGGCGTATTCGTTCCGATCTCCAAAAGAATAAAGTAGGAAAAAGTTTAAGCCCTAGATAATAGCTGTTCATTCCGCTAACGGACAGAATTGCTCAAAATTATCCGGATTTAATGAAGGGGACTTATTGTTTTGAAATCAAAATGTGTTACATTCTATGAGTTTGGTAGCCCTAAAGACGTATTAAAAATTGAATATACAAAAATAGAACCACCTAAAGATAATGAAGTCCTTGTTCGTATGCTAGCACGCCCTATAAACCCTTCTGACTTAATACCGATAAGAGGGTCTTATTCTCATCGTATTTCTTTACCCAATATCCCCGGTTATGAAGGGGTAGGTATTGTAGAAAATGTAGGACGTTTAGCTCCTCCAAATCTAATCGGTAAACGCGTTTTGCCTTTGCGTGGGGAAGGTACATGGCAAGAATTTGTTAGGACATCTGCTGAATTTGCAGTTCCTATACCTGATTTTATTGATGATTATACAGCTTCGCAGATGTATATAAATCCAATTACGGCTTTAGTGGTTTGTACAGAGGTTTTAAAATTAAGTCCGAACGATGTTTTATTGGTCAATGCGTGTGGTTCTTCTATAGGACATATTTTAGCTCAGTTATCGAGAATTTTTAACTTTCGATTGATTGCAGTTACTAGAAATAACCAATACACAGATGATTTACTTAAATTGGGTGCTTGGTATGTAATCGATACATCTAAAGACCCACTATATGAAACCGTTATGGAATTAACTAATGGAATTGGTGCTGATGCTGCTATTGATTCTGTTGGAGGTTCATCTGGAACCAATTTAGCTTTTTGTGTACACCCAAATGGGAACTTTTTAACGATTGGACTTTTATCAGGAATACAAGTTAACTGGACAGAAATTATAAATAAGGCAAAAGTAAATGCTAATATGTTTCATTTACGGAACTGGAACGCACAAGTATCAACGGATAAATGGCAAGAAACATTTAGTAATTTGCTAACGTTGTTAAGCGATAAAAGATTGAGTTTGATGATGGTGGATTCTATCTACGACTTGTCAGACGTAGAAAAGGCTATTCATGTTGTCGAATATGCTAAAAAAACCAAAGGGAAAGTCTTTTTGACAAGCTAATAGGTGCATCGGATTTATACAAAATAATACAGACTACTCGGAGGCTTACCTTCCAAGAATCATACCTTAGCTCGCTTATTCTTAAACCGTTTTACAAAACCAACACCAGCGTCCAAAAACATGAGCACAATACCAATATTAATCGCATGATCCGCAATGTTCAGGATGCCATTGCCGGAGGATGACACTAAAAAATCGGTAACTCGTCCAAATAAAATCCGATCGATCGCATTCCCTACTGCACCTCCTACCAGAAAACCAAGACCCAATTCCATTAAGAAACGTTTCTCTTCTGTCTTCTTCCGATAATAAAAAACGGCTATTACAAAAAGCACAGCCGCTACAGCGAACAAACGAGCATAACCCTGGAACAAACTGAATGCCATCCCTGCATTTTCGTAATGCTCAAGCAAAATGCCCCATACATACATGGTCTCTCCAACAGGGAGGTATAGACGGATCAAGTATTTAGATAGCTGGTCTACGATGCTCACCAAAATGGAGATGAGATAAAAAACCATAAGCTGCCCTTCTTCCTTGCGAGGATTCACCTTTACCTACCCCTACTTTACCGTGAAGCTCTCTTTTTTACCATCTCGTAACTCTCTGGACAACATCATGAAAAAAAAAGCCCATAGAATCAATTGGACATGATCCGATGGGCTTCTTGCTCTTGTAGTATTTATTTTACAGTTACTTTGATTCTGACTTTTTCACCGTTGTACTCAGCGGTGATTGTCGCGGTGCCTTTAGCTTTTCCAGTCACACGCCCACTACTGTTAACTGTCGCTACAGATGATTTCGATGTGCTCCAATCAGCCTTGATTCCTGCGAGGGATTTGTTGTTGTAAAGAAGCCCGATCGTTTCTGCATCACCCTTTCGTAAAGTCAGGCTGGTCTCTTCCGCTTCCAACGAATCAGAACTAGAGCCTTTGGAATCTACATTAATTTCAATCTCTACTTCTTCACCTTTATATTTGGCTGTAATCGTTGCTGTTCCTTTTGCTTTCGCTGTAACGGCTCCACTGTTACTAACTGTTGCAACAGACGATTTGGAAGTGCTCCAGCTGGCTTTTGACCCTGTAAGGCTGCTTCCATCATAAGTCAGTTTTATCGTTTCTTTATCACCTTTACTCATGGTTATCTTGCTTTTTGATGCTTCTAGTGAATCTGAGCCTGTCGTATCTACCTTAACCTCAATCTTAACTTCCTCAGACTTATATCCAGCAGTTATAGTTGCTGTACCCTTTCCTTTTGCTGTAATTACACCGTCATCATCCACAGTTGCTACAGATGATCTGGAAGTCTTCCATGTCGCCTTCGATCCAGAAAGCTTACTGCCATCATACGTTAGTCTAATTGTTTCCTTCTTGCCTTTTTTCAGCTTAATGGTTGTTTCATCAACCTCTAATAATTTTCCGGAACTTTTACCATCAACCTTAACCTCTATTTCAACCTCGTATCCTTTGTACTCAGCTGTAATCGTTGCTGTACCTTTCCCCTTGGCAGTAATCATGCCGGAGCTGCTAACTGTAGCTACAGAAGATTTAGATGTTTTCCAGGTTGCTTTTGAACCAGGCAACTTATCATCGTTGTACGTTAGAGAAATCGTCTCTCTTTCTCCTGTTTTCAAAGCGAGCTCGTAATCGCTTGTTTCCAACTTGCCAGACGAATTTGAATTAACTTTAACGGTTACTTCGACGGATTTTCCATTATATTTTGCTGTAACTACTGAAGTTCCGTTACCCTTTGCCGTTACTACGCCGTCTTTAACAGTAGCTACGGAGCTATTTGACGTGCTCCATGTTGCGCTTGAGCCTGAAATGCTTTTGTTATTGTACTTTAGTTCAATAGTAGAAGTCTTACCTTTTTTTAAACTGAGGCTTCTTGTATCTGCTTCAAGACTTCCTCCACTTGCAACTGTGACAGGAATACTGATTTCCTCACCTTTGTAAGTCGCAATAATGGTTGTCGAACCGCTTTTAACTCCAGTTACCACACCATTTTTGACAGTAACTATTGAAGTATTTGAACTCTCCCAACGTACCTTAGTATTGTCTACACCTTTTCTATCATAAGAAAGAGTAACCGTAGTTGTACCTCCTACTGATACATCTAGCCAGGTCTTACTACTCTTAAAGATTGCTTTAGAAGCCTTTGCCGTACTCGCGTATGACACAGCATTAGTTTGTGAGATCGCATGCGCGGACGTAATCCCTGCTAAAGAAACCTGCACTGTAAAAATGGTAGCAATTGCAAGTCCAACATTTCTCATTATTATTTTTTTTGATAACATCATCGTGGTTACCTCCAAATGGATTCCTATACTTACTTTGACGAACGAAATGGAAAAATGTCACATGAAAATCCAAGTTTTTTTGAAAAACATTTGTTTTGTGTATCGGCAAATGTTTTGAATAAGGTTAGCGATAAGAAAACCTCTATCGAGGCATTCTCAAGGAGAGCGACCGCGTTTTAGCGGAAAGTTTCCATGCGCTCCGGAATTCATAAGCGACACTCATATAAATTCCTATACGTAAACAAAAAAAAGCCTCCTGGCAACTGCCAGAAGGCGAATGTTGATGCTTGGAGGAGTTTCATCGCGTCGAGTACAGTACATCATACGCCGCTTGCAAGGCGGTTGCTGTAGACATATCCCCAATAAACAAATACTCCTGCGCCCTTTTTTCAAGGAAAGTGTTTTTTGTAATGCATAGAAAAGGCTGGCTAAAAAGCATGTTCAACATGCTGGATGTGAAACACTGCCTCGCTTTTGCCTCGATCCGCGCGCTCGACAGCAATGACATCAAAGCGAAAGGAAGGTACATACCCTTCCCATGACTGCAAATATTCCATGGCGAGCTCACGCAATTTTTGCCTCTTTCGCCAAGTCACTGATTCAAGCGCAGTTCCAAATACATGACTCGCTCTAGTCCGAACCTCTACAAATACAAGTGTGGAGCCATCCATCGCAATCAAATCGATTTCTCCTCGCCTCGTGCGAACATTGCGACTGATGATTTCATAACCCTTTTGCTCCAAGAATTCTTCAGCCATTTGCTCGCCCTTTTGTCCGAGAGCGCGTCGTTGATCAGTCACCCTTTGCCGCCTCCTTTGTCCAAACGATACACAAAGGCAAGAATCTCGGCGACTACCTGATAGAGCTCTGGTGGAATTTGCTGGTCCAAATCGAGCTTACCCAGTACTTCCACCAGCGATGGATCTTCCTGGATCGGAATTGCATGTTCCTTCGCAGTTTTGAGCATATTTTCAGCAACGTACCCTTTGCCTTTTGCTACAACCTTTGGAGCATCCATCGTACCAGCCTGATACTTGAGGGCAACAGCCTGTATTCGCTTCCCTTCTGGAGTGGTTGAGTGACTCATACGCGCAGGTCCACTCCCTTATAATCGGTGAGTGCTGTCCGTTTCGCCCCAGACTGACCGGCGATTCGGCTGCGCTCATCCGGGACAGGCTGCACGCGCATGGCAGACAGATGATATCCTGCGTCCTGTAGCTGCAGCGCAAAGCTGTCCTTCATCCCCGAGATCATAGGCTCTACCCACGGAGCATCATTGAAAATCTGGAGATTGACAATCCGATTGACGATGCTTACATCAATCATCGTTGTCCCCATCGATTCCAGCTCCAGATGGAAAAACAAGCGACAATTCTCAGCGTCTACTTGGCCGCCATCTTTTTTCTTGGATTCAATCTGTACAAAGGCTGTATCATCGCCTTGATCTGTGCGTATTGGGATTTGCAAAACGATTTGAGACAGGGCCTGGTTTGATGGTTGAAGCATCATGAGCTGCTGTCCAGTGACCTGCTGCAGCAATTGATCCGCTGCTTCTCTCAATGCATGCGGGACACTTTGAGGTGGTGACTGGGAGATTTGCAGCAATAACGATTTCACTGATTCCAGCTGCTTGTGAACTCCAGCTTCTAGAGTCCCTCCAGAAAGTGATTGTCCCATGATACCTCGCTCATGTCCCAAACCCAGCTGGCGAAACAGCTCGGCAATCGGATTTGAGGACGTCCCTGCCACAGGAGCTGGTGGCGCTGCTGGTTGACCATTTCCTTGAACAGGCACATTTGCTTTTACCGTTTCATTGATAACTGGCTTTATCGATTCAGCATTCCCCATACCTAACGCCTGCTGCAGCTCCTGGCTCGGACGCGTACCGCTAACATTTGTCATTGGTTGATTCGCCTGTTCAGACCCTGTTGGCCCTCTCCCTGCCATCCCTTGGCCAAGCGCACTTCCAGGAGCAGGAGTACTGGCAGAAGCTCCAGCTTGGTTTGCATTATTTTGTAGGTTCACATTTTGCTGCAGTGTATCATTTGCTTTCGCCTGGATTTGTTGATTGCCAGCTGCTGGCTCCTTCGCTACCCCTGACGCTGGATTTTCTGTAGCAACCCCAGCTGTCGCTTGATTGCTCGTAGCAGGCAGCGTGTTTCCCGTACCCGTTGTGACTGCGTTCTGACCAGGAGGGGTCGGCGCATTCGGCCGGTTGATCAGCTGCGTTTGCTCTGTTTCATTGGTCTCACTCTGTCCTGAAACCAGTACCGGGAGCGCAGCCAGCCTCTCTTTTAACTGACTAACGACCTGCCGAAGATCATTGTTTGTGTCCGTTGCCTGATCATTTCGGATAGATCCACCAGCGAGTGGCGTAGCTGGAGCGTCATTATCCAAAAAGAGAGAGGCTTGCTGCTGAAAATGTTGAATCACCTGGTCGATGGGCTTCGCAGACATAAATGTTTTGAGTCCTGCCACTGTATCTGGCGTTAGAGGAAGATTTCGCTTTGCAGCGAGCATGAATGCCTCTACCGTAGCATCGTCCATCCCCAGACGCTGCGCTACCGCCGTAAATGCTTGTACCGTTTCCTTGTTTACAGGCAAATTGGCATTCAATAGAGCAGAAACGATTGCTCTGCTCTCTTTTGTCTCAGGAAGCCCTAATGACCGCATTAAGCCCTCCAGCGTTGCCTCTTTGCCAGCCCCTTCTGGTGTTGTTTCCAAAACCTTTAAGGTCACGACATCAGTCGAAGGCTGAACCTGCAACCACGCTTTTTGTCCAGGCTCAAGCTTTGCTTCCATTTTTGCCTGAACCTGCAGCCCGCCAATTTGCACAAGAGCCATATTGTCTGGATACTGCTTAATGACAGTCCCTTTAAATACTTGTCCCGGGGTAAGCTCTACTGGCTTTGGCGTTTGTATAGCAGATCGCTGCATGACGGATTGAATCAATTGCGAAGGGGAAAACATGGGAAACCTCCTCCTTTACGACGTGAAAATCGCATTTAGCATTATGCCTGTTCCTTTACACCTGTAAATGTTCTTCGATGAATCGGCGTTGGTCCAAATCGTGCGATCGCTGACAAATGCTCTGCAGTGCCATAGCCTGCGTGTTTCTCGAAGCCATACTCTGGATACTCCTTGGCGTAATTTGCCATCATGCGGTCTCTTGTGACCTTTGCTACAATCGATGCGGCTGCAATCGAGACGCTTTTAGCATCGCCACCTATGATGGGTACTTGCACACAGCTAAGGCCAGTGAGCTGCACAGCGTCAATCAAACAAGCATCCGGGTTCAAGCCAGAATTATCGATTGCATTTTTCATCGCTTCTTTTGTTGCTTGCAAAATGTTAATTTCATCAATTCGTGCAGCATCAACAATTCCGATTCCAACAGCCAGTGCATCACGCACAATTACCTCGTAAAACGCCTCGCGAGTCGCCACCGGAATTTTTTTGGAATCATTTAAGCCTGGCAAATAAAAATCCTCAGGAAGGCATACGGCGCACGCTACAACTGGTCCAGCCAAAGGGCCTCTGCCGACCTCATCTACACCAATCAAATGGACATGGCCCTTCTCACGTAACCCTCTCTCATAGAGAGTCATTTCCTTCCACATGGCTTCCAGCTTTTCTTGGCGAGCGATTGCCGCTTCCTGCTGACGAGCCATTGCCTGTACGCCAGACCTTTGATCCTCTTTTAACAATTGTAAAAAATCTTTGGGTACTTCGTCCATTTTTTCGATTGTTAACCGTATTTCTTTTATCGACATGTCAGCCAGATTCATTGACATCTTTCTCCTTTGCTATGTAAAAAAACTCTACCGAGGCCTCCTCAAGGAGGAGCGACCACGTTTTAGCGGAAAGTTTCACCGAAGCAATGCCGGGAGCGGACGCTGATGTACCTTGCTATGCGCTCCGGAATTCATAAACGTCACGCTTATAAATTCCTATACGTTAAAAAAACCCGCCTACCGGATTGTCGATAGACAGGTTTTTCACTGACTTACTTCATCTCATTCAGGAAAGGATACCGGCTTACCAATCGGCTCATCCGTCTCCCAATCGATTGGACGTTCCACGGAAACTGTCCCCAGCTTTCCAGAGCGCAGTTCACGCAGGAATATTTCTGCTGCCTTATCGTAATCGATATTTCCGCCTGAAACGAGGCATCCTCGCTTCTTGCCAATTTCTTCAAGCATCTCGACGCGATCTTCAGGAAGTGCTTTGAGCTTGAAGCGATCCAGCAAGCGTTCTGGGTAGTAATGCATCATATAAGTAATCACAAACAAGGCTACCTCGGTGAAATCGATTAGCTCGTCCTTGATCGCTCCACTCGCGGCAAGTCTGAGTCCCACCATTTGATCTTCAAATTTGGGCCATAGAATACCTGGTGTATCCAGAAGCTCAAGTGTATCGCCCATCTTCACCCATTGCTGGGCCTTCGTCACTGCCGGTCTGTCTCCCGTCTGTGCTACAGCACGTTTGGAAAGTCTGTTAATCAATGAGGATTTCCCTACGTTTGGAATACCCAAAATCATGATGCGAATGGCTCGGCCTTGCATGCCTTTTTCACTGCGCTTTGCCAGCATCTCAGCAGCCAGCTCGCGGCACAGCTCTGGAAGCTTGCCTACGCCCTTGCCACTGAGAGCATCAATCGGCAACGTACGAATTCCAAGCTTGCGGAAATACGCAATCCACTCTTCTGTCGCTTTTTCATCAGCCAAGTCGGCTTTGTTTAACAAGATCAATCTCGGTTTTTCGCTGACAATCTCATCAATCATTGGATTTCGGCTGGACAACGGTAGACGTGCATCCAAAAGCTCGATGACCACGTCGATCAGTTTCAGCTTCTCCGTTACTTGTCGGCGCGCCTTTGCCATATGGCCAGGAAACCATTGGATCGCCATGATGTCTCACCTACCTTGAAGCAATGCTTTGCTATTTATTTTGTCATGCGGATATCACCCAGAGGCCAAAATGTAAATTCAGCCCGCCCAACAACCGTACTGACCGCAACTGGCCCGATGGCACGGCTGTCATGACTGTTTAGGCGATTATCCCCCATGACGAAGATGTGTTCTGCCGGAATTTGAACCGGCGGAAAATCATTGGTGAAAAAAGGCTCACCCTGTGCTTTCGCTTGTTCTTTATGTTGTGCAAGATAAGGCTCTTCTACCAGTTTGCCGTTCACATACAGCTCGTCGTTCTTTACTTCCACTGTATCTCCAGCAACAGCGATTACTCTTTTAATATAATCGCGTTTTTGTTCGGCATGAAAAACGATGATATCCCCTGGCTTCGGATCTTGCAAATAATAAATCGCTTTATTCACGACTAATTTTTCACTGTTATGTAATGTCGTTTCCATGGATTCGCCCTCGACGATAAAAGGAGCGAATAGGAAGGTACGGATGAGAAACGCTAGTATAATCGCTATTCCGAGCGCCTTTAACCATTCCCAATGCTCTTTCTTCTTGGCGCGGCTGGAGGTTACTTCTTCGCTCATGTTTCCGATCCTCCTAATGCAAGCTCGTCCATCCTGTATTGATACTATCTGCTATTCTTGTCATTTTATAAAACGGGGGAAAATGGAAAAAAGAGGCCTGGCTAGCAGACCAGTCCCCTTTCTCATGCGTTATGAAACGCTTATCGACGAATTTCTTTAATGCGAGCAGCTTTACCTACGCGATCGCGCAGATAGTACAGTTTCGCACGACGTACTTTACCATGACGCACGATTTCGATCTTGTCGATCTTAGGCGTGTGCACTGGGAATGTACGCTCAACACCTACGCCGTAAGAAATCTTACGAGCAGTAAATGTTTCGCTAACACCTGTACCGCGACGGCGAATAACAACGCCTTCGAACAGCTGAATACGCTCGCGCTGACCCTCGATAACTTTTACGTGTACACGTACAGTGTCACCAGGTCGGAACGCAGGAATGTCCTGTTTCAATTGCTCTTTTTCCAATTCACGGATTACTTGGTTCATTTGAATTTCCTCCTTCCGATCAGACGTTCTTACTCGTCTATCCAATAGGCTCAGTGCAAGTGACTGAGATACGAGTAGCGGACCGCCTTAGTCAGCGGGCAAAATTGCCACAAGAAACATATTAACACAGTAGGCGAAAAACTACAAGGAGGTATTATGATTTGTCCTCCATTTTTTTCTCCTGCTCAATTTCCGCCAACAGCTTTTTCATTTCTGGCGTCAGCTCCAGCTTGTCCAATAGATCTGGCCTGCGCATGCTCGTACGTCTCAGCGATTCTTTCAGGCGCCATTTCTCAATGTTCGCATGATGTCCAGAGAGCAATATATCTGGTACCTTCCATCCGCGAAATTCAGCTGGCCTCGTGTAGTGCGGGTATTCCAAGAGTCCGGTTGAGAAGGAATCCTCCACAGCTGATGTCTGGTTTCCGAGTGCTCCCGGCTGTAAACGGACGACACTGTCGATTACCACCATCGCCGCTAGCTCACCACCTGTCAGCACGTAATCTCCGATGGAAATTTCATCGGTGACGAGATGTTCACGAATTCGCTCATCATATCCCTCATAGTGTCCACAAATAAAGACCAGATGCTCTTCTTGCGCCAGCTCTTCTGCCAGCTTTTGATGATATGGCACACCCTGTGGACACATAAGGATAACACGAGGCTTTTTATCTGGTGACATAGCTTCAACGGCACGAAACAAAGGTTCTGGCTTGAGCACCATCCCTCCGCCACCACCATATGGCGTATCATCTACCGTTCCATGCTTGCTTTCGGAGAAATCCCGGAAGTTGCCGACGTGAAACTCCACAATCTCCTTTTCACTCGCTTTTCCCAAAATACTGCTGGATAAGACACCGGTAAACATCTCGGGGAAAAGCGTGAGAATATCAATCCGCATCCGATAAAATCCTCCCTACAACAAGCCTTCCATCAGATGGCAGACGACACGCTTGTTTTCGATATCTACTTCTTTAATACACTCATCAATGTACGGCAGCAAAATTTCGCCGCGCTTTCCTTTGACGACCCAAACATCGTTTGCACCCGGTTGCATCACATCTGTGATCTTGCCCAGCTCTTCTCCTTCGTCTGTTACAACCAGACAACCTACCAGCTGATGGATGTAGAACTCATCCTCTTCCAGCTCCATCAGTGCTTCTTCCGGAATTTTCAGCTCGCCGCCCTTATACTTTTCGATGTCATTAATATTGCTGTATCCATGAAAGCTCAAAATCTCAAAGCCTTTGTGTGCGCGGCGTGTTGCGATTTTCAGCTTAAGTGGCTCTGCAAGCGTTGGATGAAACAATAACAGCTCATTTCCTTTGCGAAAGCGTTGGTCAGGGAAATCCGTTGTTGGAGTAACTCGAACTTCTCCGCGCAAACCATGAGTGTTTACAAGTCTACCCACACCAAAGTAATTTTTCTGTTCCAAGGAATCATACCTCCTTATTTCTTGCCATCCTAGTGCTAGGTCTTCTGACGTATCTCGTGCACATAGCCATCTTTTATCATGATTTCCGTTCCTGCTATGATTTCATCCCAAACATCGCCGACTTTCACTGTTACTGGGCTTTGTACGGTCTGATAATCCAGCTCACTGCCAACTGGCAGGTTTGCAGCCTGTTCCAGCTGCCACGTCAGATGCTCTATTTTTTCTTTGCGCAAGCGTTCTTCCCGAGCAATTTTTTCTTGCGCCAGTGTATATGTATCCGCAGATTTTTTCTTCGCATCCGCTAGTATTTTCTTTGCTTGAAACTGCCATTGTTGCCATTCCTCATTGCGCATGTTCAGCTGTGTTCGATACTGCTCGACGAGAACGGCCCTAGACGCTTCAGTGATGATGATTTTTACCTGTACCGTACGAAAAATAGTGACCATGGTCAAAGCACTCCCTCCGACGCAAGAGCTATCCTAAACAGGCAAAACAGCATGTACGTCTTGATAGTAGAAAAAAGACTGGGAAAGCTCCCAGCCTTTTCTCAAACAATCTCAACCGTGACACGCTTGTCCGTTTCCACGGAAGCAGCCATCACGACCGTGCGCAGTGCTTTGGCGATTCGTCCTTGCTTGCCGATAATCTTCCCCATATCATCAGGATGAACCGACAATTCAAAGACGAGAATGCGTTCTTTATCCACTGCGTTAACACGAACCTCATTCGGATGATCGACGAGAGCTTTAGCGATCGTTTCAACTAGCGCTTTCATCATCAGACCTCCAGATGATCGACTTATTTGCCGTATTTGGTTTCGTGTACTTTTGCGAGTACGCCTTCTTTGGAGAGAAGGTTACGAACGGTATCAGTTGGAGCTGCACCATTCAGGATCCATTGTACCGCTTTGTCGGTATCAATTTTCACCACTGCCGGTTGTGCAACCGGATTGTAGTAACCGATTTCTTCAATGAAACGGCCATCGCGAGGGGAACGAGAGTCAGCTACTACTACACGGTAGAAAGGAGCTTTCTTAGAACCCATACGCTTCAGACGGATTTTAACTGCCATGTTGTGTCACCTCCTGTATGGATCAACGCAAGTTACACTCGCGTTGGTGCTACTATATCTGAACCATCGCGTCAGCTGACAAGTCAGTGTCGCGAAGAGATCATGCCTATTTTACTTGAACGGTGGTTTGAAGTTAAAGGGGAAGTTCATACCGCCTTGGTTGTTTCCTCCGCCTTTACCCATGAATGGTAATCCAGCAAAGCCCTTTTTCTTGGACTTCTTGACCATCTTGTCTGCAGCGCCAGAGAATTGCTTCATCATCTTCTTCATTTCCTCGAATTGCTTGAGGAAACGATTCACTTCCTGAATGCTCGTTCCGCTACCATTTGCAATGCGCTTGCGACGGTTTGCGTTTAGAAGATCAGGATTGGCGCGCTCCGCTTTGGTCATGGATTTCGCGATTGCTTCTACACGGGCAATCTGCTTCTCGTCCACGTTCATTTTGCCCTTCATCTTGTTCATTCCTGGCAGCATGCCGAGAATGTCTTCAAAGGGACCCAGGTTGCGAAGCTGCTGCATGGAATCCAGGAACATGTCGAAGGTAAACTCACCTTGAC
Organism: Brevibacillus sp. SIMBA_040; assembly: GCF_046535075.1. Lineage (NCBI taxonomy): Bacteria > Bacillati > Bacillota > Bacilli > Caryophanales > Paenibacillaceae > Brevibacillus > Brevibacillus sp. SIMBA_040. The sequence goes on along the minus strand of NZ_JAWRXI010000026.1, from coordinate 64,681 downwards.
GCATTTGTCGTTCCATATCACGTGCTTTGTCTTCATCAACAGATGCCTGTGCTTTCTCAATCAGGCTAAGCACGTCACCCATACCGAGAATACGGGAGGCCATGCGATCCGGATGAAACGGTTCTAACGCATCCAGCTTTTCACCCATCGCCGCAAATTTGATCGGCTTGCCAGTGACTGCTTTTACGGAAAGCGCTGCACCGCCTCGGGTATCACCGTCGAGCTTGGTAAGAACGACCCCAGTCAGCTCCAGCTGACTATTGAAGCTCTCTGCTACGTTGACGGCATCTTGACCTGTCATCGCATCAACGACCAGCAAAATCTCATCTGGCTTTGTCACTTCGCGAATCTGCTTCAACTCGTCCATCAAAGCTTCATCAATATGCAGGCGACCTGCCGTATCGATCAAAACGACATCGAGATGGTTTGTTTTCGCATGTTCAATCGCTTGGCGCGCGATGTCTACCGGACTGACTTGATCTCCGAGTGTAAATACGGGAACACCGAGCTGCTCCCCCAAAACCTGCAGCTGCTTGATCGCAGCCGGACGATAAATGTCCCCCGCCACTAACAGCGGTTTGCGGTTTTGCTTTTGCAAAAACTTGGCTAGTTTACCGGTCGTGGTCGTCTTACCTGCCCCTTGCAAACCTGCCATCATAATGACTGTCGGAGGCCGGTGTGCCATCGTGAGTCCGACTGCGTTGCCGCCCATGAGAGCGACGAGCTCTTCATTCACGATTTTGATCACCATTTGACCAGGCGTCAGGCTTTTCATGACTTCCTGACCAACTGCGCGCTCTTTGACACGAGCTACGAAGTCTTTTACTACTTTAAAGTTAACATCTGCTTCGAGCAGAGCCAGACGAACCTCACGCATCGCTTCATTCACGATGGTCTCGTCTATCTTTCCTCTGCCGCGCAGTTTGTCAAACGCGTTTTGCAGCCGATTGGCTAAGCTCTCAAACGCCATGCGAGCCCTCCTAATCCATCTCTGACAGTTGGTGGAGCAAAGTATTCAGCTCGTCTCTTGTCTTGCTCTCCGCAAGCTCACTTACAAGCTCGCTCATTCGATTCAGCACAGTCATCCGCTTTTCATGACGATCTGCAAGAAGAAGCTTTTGATCATATTCAAACAGCTGCTTCTCAGCCCGCTTAATGTGATCATAAACGGCTTGACGACTGACCTCGTGCATCTCGGCTATTTCTCCCAAGGACAGATCGTCGAGATAGTATAGCTCCAGATATTCGCGTTGCTTGCCTTTTAGTAGAGGCGCGTAGAAGTCAAATAAGAGATTGACTTGATTGGTCTTTTCTAACATGGAACCAATCCTTTGCTATGAGGTACTCGTTTCAAACTGTAAAGACTTTTTCTTTACAGCACGTAGATTATAGTACCTAATTCCACACCTAGTGTCAAGGTTTTTTATTGACATCATTTTTGTTTCGCAGTTTCTACTAGATTTTATGCGTTTTCCTGGGCTTCTGCCTCTTCTTTTTGAATCAATCCAGCAAACAATGCATGCACAAATTGCTCCGGATCGAACTGTTGCAAATCATCCATACCCTCGCCCAGTCCTACATATTTTACAGGGATGTTTAGCTCATTGCGAATCGCGATGACAATACCACCTTTGGCCGTACCGTCCAGCTTGGTCAATACAAGACCACTGACACCCGCTGATTGCCCAAACGTTTTCGCCTGGGACAGCGCGTTCTGTCCTGTCGTGGCATCTAGCACAAGCAGCACCTCATGTGGGGCGCCCGGAAGTTCACGCTGCAGTACGCGATGAACCTTTGCCAGCTCTTCCATGAGATTTACCTTGTTTTGCAGGCGGCCTGCCGTATCACACAGCAAAACATCTACCTGTCTGGACTTCGCTGCCTGAATGGCATCGTAGATGACGGCTGCCGGATCGGAGCCTTGCTGCTGCTTGATGACTTCGACGCCTACACGGCCACCCCAAACCTCGAGCTGCTCAATCGCTGCTGCACGGAATGTATCGCCTGCTGCCAAGAGCACTTTTTTTCCTTGCCGCTTGAACATATGCGCCATTTTTCCGATCGTAGTGGTTTTACCTACACCATTTACCCCAACGAACAAAATGACGTTTACACGACCATCCTGTACATTGAGGGAAGTATCGGCTGCCTCATCATTTTTCAAAAGAGCAACCAGCTTTTCTGAAAGGATTGGCTGCAAATCAATCGCATTCTCGATTTTTTGCTTGCGGACTTCTGAACGCAAATCGTCAATCAATTCCATAACGGTGTTGACGCCAACGTCAGAAGTAATCAGGATTTCTTCCAGTTCATCAAAGAAATCATCATCGATTTTTTTATAGCGACGAACCAGGTCCTCTACCTTTTCAACCAAAAGGTCTCTCGTCTTGGACAATCCGTCCGTAAACTTCTGTGTGACTTCCTCCGATTTTTGTACAATGGTGTCACGAAGGCGCTTGAAAAAGCTCATATCCATCTTCCTTTGCGGGTATTGTCATATGATTTGAAGAGCTCGTTAGGATGCTGATTCAATAAACTTGTCACTGTCCTCCAGCTTTACGGACACCAGCTTGGAGACACCGCCTTCTTGCATCGTAATCCCGTATAATACATCGGCGCTCTCCATTGTTCCTTTGCGATGGGTTACACAAATAAACTGTGTCTGATTGCTGAAATGGTGCATGTACTCAGCAAAACGGTTGACGTTCGCCTCGTCCAAAGCGGCTTCAACCTCATCCAGCACGCAGAAAGGAACCGGTTTGACTCGCAGAATGGCAAACAGCAAAGCCATAGCAGTAAGGGCCCGCTCACCGCCAGAGAGCAGTGCCAGATTTTGCAGCTTTTTCCCTGGAGGCTGAGCCACGATATCAATCCCGGTTTCGAGCAAATTATCCGGGTTAGAGAGAACCAGATCGGCACGTCCCCCACCAAACAACTGCACAAACACATCTCGGAATTGCAGGGAAATCGCGTCAAACGTCTCTTTGAAGCGGCGTGACATCTCCTGGTCCATTTCTTGAATCACTTGATAGAGCATGTCCTTCGCTTCGTTCAAGTCCGCTTCCTGTGAGCTGAGGAACTGCTGACGCTCTGACAAGCGCTCGAACTCCTCGATTGCACCAAGATTCACGGTTCCAAGTGCACTGATTTGCTTTTTGAGACGATTAACGATTTGGATCTCCTCAGCGATTTCTCCGCGTGGTGGATATTTTTGCTTGGCGAGATCGTAGCTCATTTCGTATTCTTCCGAGAGTTTGTTCAACAGATGATCCAGTTCAACCTCATTGCGGTTTACCTTCACTTCCTCCTGATGAAGCTTCTCCTCAAGATTTTTGACCTCTCGGCGAATTTCTTTGACCTGCTGCTCAAGCTGCTCCTGTTTATAGAAGAGTGTAGCTCGTTCATTACGACGCTCTGCGATCAATCCAGCTACTCGATCCTTGTCCTGGCGCAGCTCGGTAATCCGCTGGTCTAGCTCAGCTCCCGACGATTCATTCGTACGCTCCAGCTCATCATAGGATGCCAAATTTTCATTTTGCTCTTCCCATTCACGCTGCAGCAAGCTTTTTTGCTCGACCAAACGCTCCGTCTGCTCCAGGCGGGATTGGTACTCCTGCTTGATCTGTGCATTCAGCACCTTGAGACTCGTGATCTTTTCATTCATCTCTTCTTTGGATTCCAGCTGCTCCTGGCGCTTGGCTTCGGCAGCAGCGACAAGGGAAGACAGCTCCTTTTCCTCCGCCTCCATCGTCGCGAGCGATTCCTGAAGCTTTTCTTGCTTGCGGATCGCCTCTTCCATTTCCCGACGATAGCCCTCAATATCCTGCTCGACCAGCTTTGCACGTTCGCCCAGTGAGCGTCCTTCTGCTTCCGTTTGCTGAAAAAGACCTTTGACTTCCTGCTCCTTCAGGCGCAAGTTTTCGCCTTCTGTACGGAGTGTTTCCTGCTCCTGCTCCAACTGTTGCAGCTCATTTGTGAGCTGCTCAATACGGGTAGTATGCCCAGAAATTGTCTGGTCGATATCGCCCATTTGCGCTTCCAGTTCTTCTGCTTGACGGTTTCTTCCCAACAGGTTGGTGCTGTTTTTCTTGAGCGCTCCACCTGTCATCGATCCGCCTGCATTTACGATATCGCCTTCAAGTGTTACCACGCGATAGCGATAACCCAGTGTCCGAGCGACTTTATTAGCCTGCTCCAGCGTCTCTGTCACGATCACATTTCCAAGCAGGGCTTCCAGAATGGGACGGTAGGTCGCTTCATATGATACGAGCTCGCTGGCAATCCCGATCACGCCGGACTCTTTTGCCAGCTGCCTTTTATCATCAGCTGCCAAGCTGCGAGGCCGTATGACATCAAGTGGTAAAAAGGTAGCGCGACCCGCATTATGCTGCTTCAGGTGGGTAATCGCCGCGCGACCTGCTGCTTCGTTTTCCACGACGACGTTTTGCAGAGCACCACCAAGTGCGACCTCCAAGGCAGTTTCATATTGCTGCGGCACAACTACCAGCTCTGCTACGGCTCCATGAATGCCTTTAAAGCCACGCTCCCGCGCCTTAAGAATCTCTTTAACGCCTTGTTGGAAACCGGCAAACTCGGACTGCATCTCTTTGAGCAAGTCTAAGCGAGATTTGGCTGCTTCCCTTTTTTGCTCCCACTGTCGCAGGTCTCGGCGCTCTGACTCCAAGTGAGCTTGTCCGTTGCGCAAGCCCTCCATCAGCTCTTTATAGCGAGTAACCGTCTCCTGAATTTTTTGATCTATGCTCTCCAGCTGCTCTTGTAGGCTAGCAAGCTTAGCTTGACGCTGTGCTTCTTCCAAATCGAGCTGCTCTTTTCCCGATTGCTGACGATTCAAGCGAGCCTGACTCGTCTGCAAGAGCTGCTCTTGATGGCGAATATCATTTCGCTGGTTTGCCATCTCGTTCAGCTTTTCGAAGTAATCGCTCTTCAGTCGTTCTACATCATCTGTCAGTGATTGCACCATGGAGAAAAACTGACCTTCTGCTGCTTGCAACGACTCATGTGCTTCCTTCATCCGACGATTTGCTTCCTCTGCACGCTCTTGCTCATTCGCAAGCTCAGTCTCGATGGTATGCTGCTTTTCCGTGATACGATGCATTTGCTCCATCGTCTGCTGGCGATTGGCATGGAGATTTCGCATGCGCTCGCGCAATACTTCCCGTTGCCCCTCCACCTTTTCCGTCTCCTCACTGACTGTAAGGAGGACGTGCTGGAGCTCTTCGATGGACTGATCGATTTGCGTCACATGAAAACGCGCCTGTTCCAGGTCTGCTTCCTGCTTGGATGCTTGTGTCGATTGGGCAACAAGCTGCTCCTGTAGCTCCACGACCCGTTTAGATGCAGCCTCCCATTTCATGTGGGCTGCTTCAATTTGCTGAACATAGAGTGCTACCTCATGCTCTACCAGCTTGCGATGCAGCTCCTTGTATGTTTTCGCTGTTTGTGCTTGCTCCTCTAACGGGCCCATCTGTTCTGTAATTTCACTGACGATATCATGAATTCGAACAAGATTTTGCTCCGTGTCGTCCAGCTTCTTTTCCGCTTCGCGCTTGCGTGTCTTGTATTTCACGATACCAGCGGCTTCTTCAAAGATGCCACGACGATCTTCGGATTTGGTGCTGAGGATTTCCTCAATTTTCCCTTGGCCGATAATGGAATACGCTTCTTTTCCGAGGCCCGTATCCATAAACAGCTCCATAATATCTTTTAGACGGCATGATCGATTGTTTATGTAGTACTCACTATCCCCGGAACGATAAACACGTCGCGTCACAGAGACTTCCGAATATTCCATGTCGAGAGAGCGGTCCGTATTATCCAAGGTAAGCGTGACTTCCGCAAAATTAACCGGCTTGCGTGTATCGCTTCCTGCAAAAATGATATCTTCCATTTTCGCCCCACGGAGCGATTTGGCGCTTTGTTCACCCAGGACCCAGCGGATTGAATCGGAGACATTGCTTTTTCCGCTTCCATTTGGACCAACAACCGCTGTTACTCCTGGCACAAACTCCAGCTCCGTCCGGTCGGCAAAGGACTTGAATCCTGCCAGTTCCAGGCGTTTTAAATACATACTGACGGTCCTCCTTAACAACACATCCGCTTTATCAAAGAGCAGATGTCACCCGAAAAGAAGCCCCTGCATCGAACAGGAGCTACTCCACTACGAGCTTACTTGATCTTATCCAAATAAGTGTAACATAGAAGGCTTGCTCACGCAGTAATTTCCCTATGTTTACAGGAAGAAAACCTTTATCGACGCAGGTTTCACGGATGAGCAGGATGAGCAAAAAAACCTCTATCGGGCTTGCTCACATGAGCTGCCACCTAATAGAGGTAAGGTTAGAGAAAGCTGCATCATCTATTCACAGACGATGCAGCCCCCATCCTTTCTAGCTATGCTTTATCTCCTAAAATCACCAATGCCCGCGCTGCTGCTTGCTGTTCCGCTTCTTTTTTGGAGCGACCTGAACCAACACCTAGGGAACGATTATTTAAAAGAACCTCGGACACGAATTCTCTGTTATGAGCCGGTCCTTTTTCTTCTACAATTCGATACTGGATGTCTCCCAGATTGTCCTGTTGAACAAATTCCTGCAACTGGCTCTTGAAGTCGGTTACCTGGGCAAACTCTCCCTTATCTACACGAGGATAGACGTATTTTTCCATGAAGGAGAAAACAGCGTCCACCCCTTGGTCTAAATAGAGTGCACCTACAAATGCTTCAAAAACGTCCGCTAGCAAGGCTGGTCGCTGTCGGCCACCCGTCAGCTCTTCCCCTTTTCCCAGCAAAACGAGATCGCCAAAATTCAGCAGTTCGGCAAACTTGACTAAAGACGGTTCACAGACGATTGCCGCACGCAGCTTTGTCATTTCCCCTTCACTCATCTTAGGGAAGGTTTTGTACAAAAACTGTGAAACGGTCAGCTCCAGTACGGCATCGCCCAAAAACTCCAGCCGCTCGTTGTCGGAAATCCGTTTGCCTCGTTGCTCGTTCACGTAGGAAGAATGGGTGAATGCTTGCCGCAAAACGCTCTCATCGTGAAAGCGTACTCCAATCTTTTCTTGCAGCTGTGCAAAACTCATCACCCTCACCACCGTTCCAGGAGACTGCCTACTTTTTCTCGCAGTAGGACTCATTTATGCTTCGTAACGCTTGAGGACCACCGTTGCATTATGACCGCCGAATCCAAACGTATTGGAGACAGCTACATTGACGGTCGCCTTCCGCGCATGGTTAGGTACATAGTCCAGATCACATTCTGGATCAGGGTTCTCCAGATTGATTGTTGGTGGCAAAATTTGATCACGCAGTGCATAAGCAGATGCGATTGCCTCAATTCCACCTGTTGCTCCCAGCAGGTGACCTGTCATCGATTTAGTGGAGCTGACAGCCAGCTTGTATGCATGCTCACCAAATACTGATTTAATGGCTTGCGTCTCAGCGATGTCACCTTGATCCGTAGAAGTACCGTGAGCGTTGATGTAATCAACCGCGTCCGGCTGGATTCCCGCGTCTTTTAGTGCGTTTGTCATGCAGCGAGCTGCACCCTCTCCACCTGGTGATGGTGAGGTAATATGATGCGCATCTGCGCTCATTCCGTAACCAATCACTTCTGCAATGATGGTGGCTCCACGCTTTTTCGCATGCTCCAGCTCTTCCAAAATGACTACGCCAGCTCCCTCACCCATCACGAATCCGTCACGATCTTTGTCAAACGGACGGCTCGCTTTTTGCGGTTCGTCATTGCGTGTAGACATCGCCTTGGCTGAGCAAAATCCTGCAAATGCCATTGGACGAACAGTCGCTTCTGCACCACCAGCGATCATGACATCTGCATGATCAAACTGAATCAAGCGAAGTGCGTCACCAATCGCGTTTGTTCCAGTGGCACATGCTGTAATCGCACTGGAGGTAGGTCCTTTTGCACCGTACTGGATGGAAACGGCACCAGATGCCATGTTCGCAATCAGCATCGGAATAAAGAACGGACTCACGCGGCGTGGACCTTTTTCCAAAAGTACGGAATGCTGATCTTCCCATGTAGACAGACCGCCAATTCCGGACCCGATGTATACACCCACTCGTTCCGCATTTTCTGGCGTGATTTCCAGTTTCGCATCTTCGACTGCCATTTTAGCAGCTGCCAAACCAAACTGAACGAATCGGTCTGTACGTCGAATTTCTTTTTTGTCCATATACAGCTCGGGATTGAAATCTTTTACTTCTCCCGCAATCTGTGTCGGATAATCAGAGGCGTCAAATGCAGTCAGACGATCAACGCCTGATTTGCCTTCCAGAAGGCTGTTCCAGAAGGTCTGCGCGTCATTTCCAACAGGGGAAACCACACCAACGCCAGTAATCACCACTCTTCGTTTCATTACGATCACCTCTATATGAAAGTCAGCAGTTCGCTTCTTACTTCACATGTCAATCAAAAAGTAAAAGTGGATGGTATGTACTAAGCGGTAATTGAAGGAGAAGTCCCGTAAGGTACGGGACTTCCAACTGATTTCTCTACTTCTGAGATTCTATGTATTTTACAACCTCACCAACAGAAGTGATCTTTTCAGCATCTTCGTCTGAAATCTCCAAATCAAACTCGTCTTCGAGTTCCATTACGAGTTCTACTACATCCAGGGAGTCAGCGCCCAGGTCTTCTTTGAAAGAAGCTTCCAAAGTAATCTTGGACTCATCTACACCCAGTCGATCGACGATGATTTTCTTCACACGCTCCAATGTATCTGCCATCTTGCTTCACCCCCTCTCCCGTATTATAGTGGATGAGCTTTCAAAAAACCAGTTTGTATGAAACAAGTCTTAGAGAAGCTATTACATGTACATGCCGCCGTCTACGTGGAGGGTTTGACCAGTCATGTAGTTAGCTGCATCAGATGCGAGGAACAATACAACAGAAGCGATATCTTCGGTCTGTCCCAGACGCGCCAACGGAATTTGACCTACCAGGCCTGCTTTTACATCCTCAGGCAAAACGGCAGTCATTTCTGTATCGATAAAGCCAGGTGCTACCGCATTCACTGTGATTCCGCGAGAAGCGAGCTCACGTGCTGCTGTTTTCGTTAGGCCGATTACGCCAGCTTTGGCAGCTACGTAGTTTGCCTGTCCAGCATTGCCCAGCACACCAACAACAGATGTAATATTAATAATTTTGCCTGAACGCTGCTTCATCATCGGACGAGTAGCTGCTTTTACGCAATTGAATACACCTTTGAGATTCGTAGCAATCACATCATCCCACTCGTCTTCTTTCATACGCATGAGCAAATTGTCACGGGTAATACCCGCATTGTTTACGAGGATGTCAATCGCTCCAAAATGATCGAGGGCTGCCTTGAACATTTCAGTTACATCTTCAGTGGAAGATACGTTTGCGCGAACCGCGATCGCATCACGTCCCATCTCTTTGATGAGCGCTACTGTTTCACCCGCTGCCGCTTCACTACCTGCGTAGTTCACCACGACATTCGCGCCTGCTTCTGCCAGTTTCAGCGCAATCGCACGACCGATCCCGCGCGATGCACCCGTTACCAGTGCTGTTTTTCCTGCTAGCATAGTACCCCTCCATCCAAAAGCTCGCTTAGCGAATCCATATCTTGTACAGAAAGAATGGTTGTTTCTGCAGGAGCAATCTTTTTGATCAAACCAGCCAATACTTTTCCTGGTCCAATTTCAACAAAAGTCGTCACACCTTGTTCTACCATCCACTGCACAGAGTCCTCCCACAAAACAGGAGCACTAACCTGTTGAATCAGGCTGTCTACAATCGTTGCTGATTCTGTTACCGGTCTTGCCGTTACGTTGGCAACTACCTGAACAGCTGCGTCTTGTACCGAAACATTTGCCAGAACCGCTTTCAGCTTGTCAGCTGCCGGCTGCATAAGAGAAGAGTGGAAAGGACCGCTCACATTGAGAGGAAGCACTCTTTTCGCACCCGCTGCTTTTGCCTGTTCGCCAGCCAGCTTTACTCCCTCGGCAGATCCAGAAATGACGATTTGACCAGGAGAGTTAAGGTTAGCGAGTTGAACCGGATGACCCGATACCGTCACTTCTTCACACACGGCATGGAGTGCAGCGCGATCTATATTCAGAACCGCAGCCATCGCACCCTGTCCTGCTGGCACTGCTTCCTCCATGAATTGGCCACGGGAACGTACCGTTTTCACTGCATCAGCAAAAGACAAAGCTCCTGCTGCTACCAATGCGGAGTATTCACCCAGACTGTGCCCTGCAACAAACGCAGGAGAGAAACCCGGCTGTTTTTCCTTCAAGGCTGCAAGCACAGCAATGCTCGCTGTCAAAATTGCCGGCTGTGTGTTTGCTGTCAGCTTTAGCTCTTCTTCCGGACCCTCGAAGCAAAGCTGCGAAAGCGAAAAGCCGAGCGCAGCATCTGCTTCTTCAAAAACCTGGCGGGCTGCTGGTGACTGCTCAGCAAGCGCTTGACCCATGCCTACAAATTGTGAGCCTTGGCCTGGGAACACAAAAGCGATTTTACCCATTATTGCTCGCTCCCTTCTACAGGAGTAGTCGACCATTTCAAAAGAGATGCTCCCCAAGTCAGTCCGCCACCAAAGCCGACGAGGACGATATGATCGCCTTCTTTTACTCGGCCAGCTTGCACTGCTTCATCTAACGCTACTGGAATAGAGGCAGAGGACATGTTGCCATAGCGATCCAGATTGATCGCTACCTTCTCTTCTGACAATCCGAAGCGTTGAACGGCAGCGTCAATAATGCGCTTATTCGCTTGATGAGGTACCAACAGATCGATCTCCTCTTTCGTGATACCTGCTTTGGTCAATACCGCTTCCGTCGCGGAGTTCATGACGCGAACGGCAAATTTAAAGACCTCTCCGCCTGCCATCGAAAGATAATGCAGGTCGTTTTCAACTGACTCGCTCGATGCCGGAATTCTTGAACCACCTGCTGGCTGGCAAAGTAGAGGACCGCCTGAACCATCTGCGCCCAATTCAAACGACTGGAAGCCGAAGCCCTCATTCACTTCACCGATCAGAGCCGCTCCTGCACCATCACCGAACAGTACGCATGTATTGCGATCTTTGTAGTTTGTGATTTTGGAGAGGGTTTCTACACCGACAACCAAAACGTATTTGTAGAAGCCATTTGCGATAAACTGAGTCGCTGTCGTGATTCCATACAAGAAGCCGGTACATGCTGCCGACACGTCCAATGCGGCCGCGCGCTTCGCCCCTAGTTTTTCCTGCAAAATGCAGGCAGTCGAAGGAAACATCATGTCTGGTGTCACGGTTGCGACAATAATCATATCCAGTTGTTCTGCACTAATATTTGCTTTTTCCAGCGCTCTTTTGGCTGCCTCGAAAGCAAGGTCAGAAGAAGCTTGTTCTGATGAACTGATCCGTCTTTCCCGAATACCGGTACGTGAGACAATCCACTCATCCGAGGTATCCACTATTTTTTCCAGATCAAAGTTAGTCAACACCCGGTCAGGTGTGTAGGAGCCTGTAGCCAAAATTCCTACTGAACGTTTTGCATTCATCTGCTTCACTCGCTCTCTGTACGATTTTTTTGTAGCTCTTCTTGAATAATGTCGTTCACGTCCTGCTTTACGAAACGAGCTGCGCTGGCAATCGCATTTTTAATGGCCTTTTCATCTGAAGACCCGTGGGCTTTGATCACCGGACTACGCAAGCCGAGCAGTGGAGCTCCACCGTACTCCGCATAATCCATCCGTTTTTTGAAACGCATCAATCCGGGTTTTAAAATGGCCGCTCCTACCTTATTAATCAGGCTAGAAGTAAACTCCTGCTTGAGTAGAGAAAAGATTGTAGATGCTGCTCCCTCCACTGATTTGAGCAAAACATTCCCGACGAATCCATCGCAGACGAGTACATCACACTCACCTTGCATGACATCACGTGCCTCGACATTGCCGACAAAATTCAAGTCAGCTTCGGCTAACAGCGGAAAGACGGCCTTCGTCAACTCATTGCCCTTTCCTTCCTCTGTCCCTACGTTGAGCAAGCCTACTTTTGGCTTTTCAAATCCAAGCACCTTTTCTGCATACAAGCTTCCCATCACTGCGTATTGAACGAGGTGATGCGGTTTGGCATCCATATTCGCACCGACATCCAGCGTGAGTGTGACTCTCCCTTTTACGTTCGGGATGTACGCAGCCAGCGCCGGTCGTTCGATCCCTTCCATGCGCCCTGCGTACAACAATCCAGCCGTCATCAGTGCTCCAGTATTTCCTGCCGAGATGGCAGCATCGACAATTTTCTCGCGCGCCATCTCCACTGCTACAACAAGCGACGAATTTTTCTTCCGACGCACTGCTCGCACAGGCTCATCATCTGTTTGAATGACTTCTGTTGTAGGTACAATTTCAATGTTTGCCGGCCTATCCTGCGGCAAATGGCTCCGAATAGCTTGTTCATCCCCCACCAACACCACTGTGATTGACGGGTTTTCCTTAACGGCAGCTAACGCGCCCAGCACTGTGCTGCGCGGTGCATTATCTCCGCCCATCGCATCAATTGCAATTCGCAACCGTAATTCCTCCTTACTTTCAACCATGCCGAGTTTGTGCACCCGACATCCCGACTACACGGAAAGTAGCAGTAAAGACCAGTTCTCCTTGTACCTTTGTCTCTACACGCACTTTGCATTCATCGCCGCTGCGGCTCCTGACCAGTGCTTTTGCTACGAGTTTTTCTCCAGCACGTACCGGACGAACAAAGCGAATCCGAGCTGTAGCGGTCAGAGCCACATCAGCATTGATTACTGCCACCGCAAGCGAATTGGCTTGGGCAAATATGTAATGACCACGAGCAATTTGCGTTCGTGAAAAAACGTGCTCTTCTTTAATTTCCAAAACAGAGATCGCCTGTGAATCCAGCTGCAGGTCAATGATTTCACCAATGACTTCATCGATACCCAATGACTTTACTGGGTCCAGACTTTTTTCCGCTACAGACTTGATCCGTTCTCTAAGCTCCGGAATACCTAGCTCCAAACGGTCTAATCGTATTGTTTGAATACTGACTTTAAATAACTCTGCAAGATCCTCGTCCGTCGCAAATGGGTTATCCGCCAGCGACTGTACTAAACGGGACTGGCGATCTTTTTTCGGCAAGCGGGCGATGCTCGACACCCCCTGGCAATGTCATGGTAGGTAACGCTTTTCATATGTATGATTGCGATCAGTTTTTAATACCTGGTACCAAAAATCAGTATAAGGGAGAAGGCTCTGAATTACAAGTAAAGTTGGTGAAAATGGGCATCCGTCCCTAGCGATACAAGCGTTTGATGATCTCCTCAATTCCTGGTTCCTTCATCCTGATGTCTAAAGGCTCACCCCATTGTGCCACTTCTGCCAGAATCCGCGGCGAAGGAATTTTCCCTTTGTCATAGTAAATCGTCAACTCGCTACCTGTAAGCTCTATTCGTTCTATTCCCTCGATAGCTTGAACATCAGGGTGCTTCGGGGGCTTTTGATAGTCAATTTGAATCATACTCGGAAGCCCTATACGATTACGGAGGTCTTGGATACTCGTATCAATCATTTTTTTCCCGTGATTGATCACAATGATTCGACTGCACAGCTGTTCGATATCATCCATGTCGTGTGTCGTCAAAAGAATCGTCTTTTTTTGCGTCCTGTTCACTTCCCTGAGAAATGCCCGTATTCGTGTTTTGGCGACTACATCCAGCCCAATCGTCGGTTCATCCAAGAATAAAATCGGTGGATTGTGCAAAAGAGCTGCAGCGAGGTCAGCTCTCATCCGTTGTCCGAGCGACAGCTTGCGAACGGGAGTATCCAGAAAATCATGCAGATCCAAAAGCTCCTTGTACATCTCCATCGCTCGCACATATGATTGGCGATCGATTTTGTACATCGCTTGCAATATCTCCAATGAATCGCGCACAGGCAAGTCCCACCATAGCTGAGTTCTTTGTCCAAATACGACACCGATCTGGGAAGCTACCCGAGCACGATCTTTTTGCGGGCTAAACCCTCCTACTACTATTTCTCCTTCAGTTGGGTGGAGAATTCCAGAAAGCATTTTGATTGTCGTCGACTTCCCCGCTCCATTCGGCCCTATATAGCCAACGAATTCTCCTTCTTCGATCGAGAAGGAAACATCCTCAACCGCCTTTACTTCTCGTTTTTCGCGGGAAAACAGCGTGCGCAAGGAGGAGAAACTCCCCTCTTTTGCTTGTGTCAGAAAAAATGTTTTCCCGACCTGGTCCGCTATTATCATCGCAATCCCTCCCTAGCTCCCTGTACTGTGATAATGTCGTATTCCATAGGCCCAAAACCGCAAGGATAACAACAAAGCGAGCGACGCCACCACTGGAGTCAGCAAAGGCAAGTACCAGTTCTCGGCTTTCCCGAGCAGCGTGAGCATCGGCACATAATTCATAAAAGCAATTGGCAGCACCGTGTAAAACATCCATTTTAACCAGCCTGGATAGAGACTGATAGGATAGTTCGATGCGTTGGCTGGTGCATAAATTGTAAAGGTTTGCAGGTCCTTGACTTGATGCGTCCAAAAGCCAAGAGTTGCCGTGGTAAGAGCGATAGAGAAGTAAATGACACCACCCGATACAATCGCTACAGGAGTGAATAACAGCAGAAGTCCGATTTCCTTCCCTTGGGCATACAATCCGGTCATGGACAAGATCAAAATGGAGATGCCCTGCATCATACCACCTACTCGCGACAGGTCGAGATTCCGCGTTAAAAGCAGAAGCAACGGCGAAACAGGGCGAATCAACAGTTGATCCAGCTCACCATGGATAATGTATTTCTCAAAGTCGTTGATTTCAGGTGCAAAAAATCGGTAGACAGAAACAGCAACAGAGGAAATGCCATACAAGAGTCCAACCTCGTAAATAGTCCAGCCATTGACATCATGAAACCGATAGAGAATGGCAGACAAAATCAAAAAGTCCAGAACCATGATCATCCCTGTAGTCGCAGCACTTGTAATAAAATTCAGCTTGTACTGCATTTGTGCACGTATGCTTGCGACGAGCAGCTTTCGATAAAGTGCGAGCATTCCTCTATCCCCCTTGAATCTCAACCTTACGCCTTGCTAGCGCAGTAACTGCAAGAGCGATCCCCGTCAGTACGAGTGCCCAGCTGCCCTGAACCATAAGAGCCTCAGGACCTGCCAGCTCCAGGAAAGTCATGACCGGATAATAAATCATGCAGGAAAACGGCAAATAAGGCGCGATCTGCCCCATCACACCCGGCAATAAATCTAAAGGAATCATTTGACCTCCGAGACCAAACACAAGTGACAGCAAAATGTAGTGAACCCAGCGGATTTCCGTCGTCCAAAAGGAGACAAGCCCTGCGAGGTAAAATAGCAAAAGACCCGTATACGTCCCAAGCAGCAAGGAGAGGAGAAACAAGAGGCAGGCAAGGAAGTTGGATGGCAAATGGAAGCCTACGGCAAGACCTAGTAGCAAACCGATGGGCAAGCTGCGATAGCAAGCATTGTAGAGAATCCGGCCAAATTCTTGGCAGAGCACATACCACAGGTAGTGAACAGGCTTGATCAAATCCAGACTCACCGCTCCGCTTCTCACTCCAACCGGAATTGCAAGTCCAGGTGACAGAAAGGTTGTCATCCATAAAACACTTTGGCATACGGCGATGTACTGTCCCATTGTTTGCAGATCGTAAGGGCCGTGCACTTCTTTGCCTTTAAGCACCCCAGCCCAAATGGCAATAAAAACAAGCCCAAAAATCGAGCTTGCGAGGTTATTGATCAAATGTGACAGACGATACTGAAGATTACGACGATAGCTTTTGCGGATAATCCGCCAGTAGACCATATGATCCTCCTTTTGGAAAAAGTCAGGAATCATAGAATAGCAGATACCGGATGGCATTGCAATTCCTTCCTGTTTGGAGCTGAAAAAAAGAAAGCCCCTCTCTGCGAAGGGCCTTCCCTGATAAATTCAGGCTGCTGTCACGCTGCTACAAACGATCACGCCAGCCAGCTGAAATCTATCCTTTTTCAATGTTTACGTCGTTTCACCAGTTGCCACCATCACTTCGACTTCGTTTTCTCGAAGCGCCTTAGCCATTTCTTCACTAGGCTCCTGGTCGGTAACGATGATATCAATTTTATTGAGACTGGCAACCCGATATAGCATGCTTTTCCCAAACTTGGACTGATCAGCCAAAATAATCACTTGATCCGCTTTTTTCATCATTTCTCTGATCAAATGCCCATGCTCCTCAGAGGGAGAAACCAAGCCATCAGCAGTCAATCCACAAGCACCTACAAGCACTTTGTCAACGTGATAATCCACCAAATTCTCCAGGGCACGGGTACCATGCACACACTGATCTTCTCCATGCACGTCTCCACCCAAAAGCTTTACGAGCACACCTTGTTTACGTGCCATACTAGATGCCGTCCCGAGTGAGTTGGTAATAATCACAAGATCGGTCGTCTCCACAGCCTCTACTGCCATTTGGACTGTCGTCGATGCATCCAGCAGGAGATAATCCCCGTTTTTGATCAAACGGGCTGCTGCTTGTGCAATCCTGCGCTTGCCAGTCAGGTCCAGCTGCATGCGCTCTTGATACGAATAGCTTTTCTTGTTAAGGCTAGGAAGGATAGCTCCTCCTCGTGTACGAAGGATCTCACCCGACTCCTCCAGCTTGACGATATCCCGTCTAGCTGTATCCCGCGAAACGCCAAACTTCTCAACGACATCTTGGACACTAATGCGTTGATGTTTTTGCAAGTATTGCAGGATAGCGGCCAACCGCTCCTCTTGGTACATAACGATTCAACCCCATCCTTATCTTTCTCCTTGATCGTAAGTGATTTGCACCATTTTTGCAAGCGAAAATAAGTATTAATAAGTAATTACAAGCTGAAGAAAAACACAAAAAAAGTAAGGTGATTGCTCACCTTACTTTTAGCAGCGGATCTTACTTCGCTACTTTCACGCCTTTGTAGTGACCGCAGCTTGGGCAAACACGATGCGCAAGCTTGTATTCGCTGCAATTATCGCATTTGATCATGCCTGGAATCTCTAATTTGAAGTGCGTACGACGCATTCTTTTACGGGTTTTGGAAGTTCTCCGTTGAGGTACTGCCATCTTCCTTACACCTCCTTCAACTGACAAATGCTAAGATGCTCTATAGGGTGGATAGTATAGGCGATATGCTTATGCCATCCTTCAAAAATGAGACGCAGCCATTTAAGGAAAGGCGCCTCATCTTGAAAACGTAAGAAACTACTTGCTGTCTTTGAAGAAATCAGCCAACCCTGCCAGGCGGGGGTCGATTCGTTCATTCTTGCAGCTGCAAGCTACTTCATTGCGGTTTACACCGCATGTTGGGCACAGGCCTTTGCAATCATCCTCGCAAAGCGGGAATGTCGGCATCGCCAGAAGGAAATCCTCCTGCAACAGCGCGTCCAACTCGATTTCATCGCCTTCAAGCGGCAGAATGTCGCTGTCTTCGTCCTCACCTAACACCGGATCATCTTCCGGAGCGAATGTTTCGGAAAACGAAACAGCCGCATGGTGAGTATACGGATTCAGGCATCTTGCACAAATGAAATTGACGTCGGCTTTCATCTTGCCGGTTACGTAGTAAAGATTACCGAGCTGCACTGCCTCGCCTTCAGCCTCTACAGGCGTCATACTGCGAATCTCATGATGACGGCTTTTCAGATCCACCTCGTCTAAAGTGGCTTTGAACGGCAACGGCTCTCCATTTCTACGTTCCAAATCTGCTAGCTTAATATTCATTGTCATTTCACCTCATGCACAACAAAGATGATTATAGACCCTGCCCAAAGCTTTGTCAACCATTTTTCCTTGACAGCTAATTCACTCAGGAATTTTTTGGTTTTTGGCCGTTCAGGTAGGTAACAGCGTCTCCCACAGTTTTGATAGGAACCACTTTCATATTGGTTTTGATGCGTTTAGCCGTAGCGAGCGCCTCCTCGTAATTGGAGTTCGCATCTGGCGTATCCTGGGGAGCAAAGAATATTTCTGCCCCAGCCTTATCGGCTGCAATTACCTTATGATTGATTCCACCAATCCTGCCAACCGTTCCGTCCAGCGAAATGGTGCCTGTCCCCGCTATTTTGTAGCCCTTCGTCAAATCGAGGCTGGTGTTTAGCTGATCATAAATCTCCAGCGTCATCATAAGACCGGCAGATGGTCCTCCAATCCCTTGGGACGCGATGCTTACTGTTTTCGGAATACGAATACTCTGCTTGTTGTCAGGGCGCACTCCGATGCCAACAGCCTTTGACTCGGGTAGTGGTACCAAGGTTAACATCGTTTTTGCTTCTTGTCCATCTCTGACGTATGTAATTTCAACCTTTTCTCCTGCACTTTTCTTTGCGAGAGCCTGGAGTAAGTCTTTTGCTTCTGCTGTGCGTACTCCATCTACGGATGTAATGACATCACCGATCTTCAAGACCTGCTTTGCTGGCAGCCCCTCAAGTGTTCCCATTACCCACACACCCTGCTTCTCTACCTTGACATCATAGCCGGCAAGGCGAAAAGCTACAGCTTCGGCGATTTTTTGCGAGTTGTCCATAACAGCCTGTTCCCGTCGAACAAAATCTTCGCTATTCTCCCCCTTACTGACAACCAGCTCTTTCGGCATTAATTCCGCATCAGATGCAACTTGTGCATAGACGTACCACGCCAGATTTGCTTCACCCATCCGCACGGTTGTCAGCATGAATGAACCTGTCTCGTCCTTTTTCCCGCCCTCAACCTCTATCATCGGCCCAAGCTCAATCGCTGAGCCAGGGCGTGTTACATAATAATTTGTGGGTATAAAAAAAGAAAGTCCGAGCACTACCGAAATCAGAGCAAGCGTCCAGCTAAAGCCTCTTCTACTCTTTGGCCTCCGATTCGTAGCGTACAGCTGATCCTCACTCATGTTCTACCTCCCAATTCGCAATCAATTCCTGAATTTGCTCTGCATGCGCTTCGCCGGCACGTTCTCCCAGTTCCATAATCTCCTCCACACCAGTGTATGCGATACTGCTATAGTGTCCAACATCTGGCCTAATTACGAGATCGGCCGCAATGATCCTGTGTCGCAGTATCTCTCGTTCCATCACATCAATTGTTTGGGCAATGACATCAAAGATAGAGCTCACCTTCATCGGCGTATCCACTTGGGCAACATCAACAGCAATCACGATATCCGCTCCCATTTCACGAATAACCGTAACAGGGACCCTGTCGATTACCCCTCCATCGACAAGCAAACGGTTTCCGACTTTTTCCGGCACAAAAATACCTGGGATGGAAATGCTCGCTCGCACGGCTTGATCCACAGGTCCTTCACGAAACACTACTCGCTCTCCCGATTCGATATCGGTAGCAACAATGGCAAGTGGCCTTTTGAGCTCCTCTATTCGCTTGCCATGCGTGAGAAGACGGATCAGCTGCTTGATCTTTTCCCCTGCCACAAAACCAAGTGTCGGTACAGTAAGGTCAAGCCAATGCTTCCGCTTCAAATTGAGAGCCAGTTTCCCCATCATATGAGGTTCGATCCCATTGGCGTAAACAGCTGCAATCAGACTGCCCATACTGCTCCCTGCGAGCATATCGATCTCGATTCCTTTTGCTTCTAATGCTTTGAGCACACCGATATGAGCAAACCCGCGAGCACCACCCGAGCCAAGGGCAACTCCCACGATTGGCTTACGTTTCACTGCCATGGTAACATCCCCCCTGTAACTAGCGTATGTGAAGAATTACGAATCCTTTCACAAGAACAAGATACAAGCTCACGCATAGTTTCCTCGTCCGTTACGTAGACATGTACTATCTATCTTGTCGTTCGTTCAGGAGGAGTCCATGTCACGCCACTCTCCGATTCTTACCCTGTTGTTTGCCTTTTCAGCCATTGCTCTCGTCTTTTCGCTGGTTGTCTTTTCGCAATTGTCATTTGAAGCAGCGGTCCGAGGCTTAAAAATTTGGTGGGAGGTCGTGTTTCCCTCTACCCTCCCGTTTATCGTCCTCTCTGAAGTTTTAATGGGCCTCGGCGTTGTTCACTTTATGGGGGTCTTGCTAGAGCCATTTATGCGACCACTTTTTAACGTCCCTGGAACAGGCGGATTCGTGCTTGCAATGGGCTTTTCCTCAGGGTATCCTGTTGCTGCCAAACTGACTACTCGCCTCAGACAACAAGGAAACATAACGAAGGCAGAAGGTGAACGTCTCGTCTCCTTCACAACCACTGGCGATCCCTTGTTCGTAATTGGCGCGGTTGCTATCGGCTTTTTTCACAGCGAGCAAATGGGCGTCGTACTAGCTACTACCCATTATCTCTCCGCGATTATCATGGGCCTCTTGTATCGTTTTCACGCACCGTTTGCCACCGTAACTAAGCCTTTGGACAAAACGAGCCTTCCTTTACCGCTTCGCGCACTGCAAGCGATGCACCGCGCTCGATTACGTGATGGCCGTGCCTTTGGCAAGCTTATGGGGGACGCAGTACAATCGGCATTAAACACGCTTTTTATGATCGGCGGCTTCATCATTGTTTTTTCGGTTTTAATCCAGATTTTCGCTGCCATTCAACTGACACCTTTTATCAGTTCCATTTTGACTATTTTTCTTGGTCCCTTGGGCTTTCCGCCCGCTTTTTCCCAAGCCATTATCTCCGGCTTGTTTGAGGTAACCTTGGGAGCTCAAGCCGCCAGTGTCGTTCCAGACAGCTTTTCTCTCGTGTGGAAAGCGGCTATCGCAAGTGCAATCCTCTCCTGGGGTGGGCTCAGCGTACATGCTCAGGTCGCCAGCATTTTGAGTGAAACAGATATACGAGTAGCCCCTTATTTGATTGCCCGCTCTGTACACGCTGTTATTGCAGCGATTCTCACCTTTGTTGTCTGGGAACCACTTTCCAGCGCTAGCAGCTGGTTTACTGAAAAAAGCGTCCCTGTTTTTATTCCTGTTACATCAGGCATCCCGCAAACAAGCTGGTGGGAAACCTTTGCTTTTTCAGGTGTTATCGCTGTTGGTATTGCTGCCCTGCTCTTTGTTGCCAGCTTTTTGACACGACAGCTAATTAGCCGCCGTTCCTGATGGCCTGCTCGCTTACTTTCTTTTTCAAGGCTTCCTCAACAACTGGTGGTACCAAATCGGTCACGCTCGCCTTGTATTTCGCTACTTCTTTTACAATACTCGAGCTCAAATACGAATATTGGTTATTGGTCATCATGAAGAAGGTTTCGATCTTTTCATCGAGTTTCTTGTTGATCGACGCAACCTGCATTTCGTATTCGAAATCGGAAACAGCCCGCAAACCGCGAACGATTACTTGTGCCCCACGTTTATTCATGTAATCAATCAATAACCCATCAAATGAGTCAATTTCTACATTATCCATGTCAGCTGTAGCTTGGCGCAAAAGCTCCACGCGCTCCTCCACGCTGAACATGGAATTTTTTTTGGAATTAATAAGTACCGCGACAATCACTTTGTCAAACACTTTCGAACTACGGGAAATAATATCGAGATGCCCGTAAGTAACTGGATCAAAACTTCCTGAGCAAACAGCAATAGCCATCGTTCATCCTCCGCTCGTTCGTTCCTTGTGAATTGCGTCCTACATTTCAGGATTAGCCTCGTGATCAGCTTCGAGTTCCGTTTCATAATAGTACAAGGTAACGGCAGTGTCCCCGTAGGTCGCTTCACGCGTTTTCACGCATTTCCCGATTTCATCTGGGAACTTGTCACCGACATCATGCTCAGCCACTATCCAGGCTCCATCAGTGAGCATCCCAAATTCTTGCAGCAAACTGATTTCTTCCACAATCCTCTGATTGGCGTAAGGCGGGTCAAGAAATACTAAATCAAACGTTTGATTACGCTTGGCGAGTGTGCGAATAGCTCTATCAGCGTCCATACGGTAGAGCTCTGCATAGGCATCCAATCTGCACATCGCCACATTTTGCTTCACCACAGCAAAAGCCTTCGTATCTCTTTCAACGAAAACAGCGCACTCTGCACCCCGGCTTAGTGCTTCAATACCAAGACTGCCCGTTCCCGCGTACAAATCCAGTGCCCAGCCACCGTCAAAATACGGACCGATCATGTTAAATATCGACTCTTTTACTTTATCTGTCGTGGGACGGGTCCCCTTACCTGGGACAGCCGTCAGTTTTCTTCCTCTGTGTTCTCCAGCGATGACTCGCATACATTCTCACCTGTCAATTCATTTATGTATGATGCGTTTTTTCTCTTCGGATAAAGAATGATTTCATACTATCACAACTGCATAGAGCCGTAAAATTGTCGGATGGAAATTTTTTGTGCAAACTCCGTATACCTGACCAAAAAATTGGAAAGGATGATGGATAGCGACGTAACGGTGTCGCTGACAACCGCGGAGAAGACTTACGTTTCCCCATAAGCTCTTCCTCCGGTTTCTCCTCTCCCATAATTGAAAGGCAGTTCACTTTTCGCGCACGGCGTGTCTGATAGGAGCATTCCGTGCCACCGCTCCCATTGCCGGGAGGAGTTGAACCGCTGCCCCTTCGTCTTTTGGCGATGGGGTATTTTTTTGCGATTTTTTCCGCTAAAACGAAGCATACTACCTACACATTGCGTAAAGGGGGAAGCTACGATTATGGCTGAAAAACGACCATCCGAGCAAAAACTGAAAGCAGCAAAAGCCCAATCTATCGCTGATCGCACAGGTTCAGAGGTAGAGATGGCGAGAGAAATGCAATCACGGGCTGACCAGTCTGACATCGTCAAGCACGGTCAATAGCCGTTACTGTTAAAAACCCTGGCTGGCTATGGATTGGCAAAGCCGCGGTTGGCCGAAAATAAGTTACCGGTTGGCTTTTTAATGTCCTTCTGTAATGACCTTCATTTCCCTCGCCTTTTTGTAGGGAGATGGCAGATACTAAGGCAAAACAGGAGGGATCACATGCACACAGTTTGGAAAGGCTCAATTAGCTTTGGGCTTGTGAACATTCCTATACGGATGTTTACGGCAACGGAAGAGCGAGACATTCGTTTTCGCCAGTTGCATAAGGAATGCCATACCCCGATTAAATACACCAAGATGTGTCCGCATTGCGAGCGTGAAGTGGATGCGAGCGAAATTGTTCGTGGATACGAATACGAAAAAGGGCACTTCGTTATGATCGATGACTCTGATTTGGAAGCGATAACGCCAGAAACCCGCAGAGCCATCGAAATTCTAGATTTCGTCGATTTGAAGGAAATTGATCCGATTTACTTTGACAAAAGCTATTTCCTCTCTCCTCAAGAAACAGGAGAAAAAGCATATGCATTGCTTCGAGCAGCGATGGAGCAGTCTGGAAAAATAGCCGTTGCCCAAGTGACGATGCGGAATCGGCAAAGTCTGGCGGTCATAAGGCTGTATGAGCATTGCATCATGCTGGAAACCATTTATTATCCTGACGAGGTTCGACCTGTCAGCCAAGTACCTGCCCTGCCAGAAGCAACGATTCCCCTGTCCGAAAATGAGTTAAAAATGGCGACAGAGCTCATTGGGAATATGACGGTCGCTTTTGATCCGGCAAAATATACGGACGAATATCGTGCACAGCTACAAAGCTTGATTGAGAAAAAGCTGGAAGGTCA
The DNA here is from genome assembly GCF_046535075.1 of Brevibacillus sp. SIMBA_040. Classification (NCBI taxonomy): domain Bacteria; kingdom Bacillati; phylum Bacillota; class Bacilli; order Caryophanales; family Paenibacillaceae; genus Brevibacillus; species Brevibacillus sp. SIMBA_040. Next base: position 41,030 of record NZ_JAWRXI010000026.1, on the reverse strand, counting down.
AGAAATCACTACAGCTCCGACCGTGGCACGTGCCAACGTCATTGATTTGATGCAAGCCTTGAAGGAAAGTCTGGCAACTACTGCTGGACAGGCAGCCGGTCCAATAAAAATAGAGCCGGAGCCAACACCAACACCTGCAAAAACAAAGCCAAGCAAAAAACGGGCTGCTTCCGCGAAAAAAGAAGCCTCCCCGCAAGAGGCTCCCAGAGCAAGTACATCGACCTCCACAACGAAAACCTTGCGCCGCAAAAAAGCAACGCCTGTCTAGGAACAAGCTATGAAAATGCAAAGAAACCTGTCCCCTTCTGGACAGGTTTTCGCATTTTATCTTTCAGCGATTCTCTGCTCTGGTTCAATGTGGATATGAACCACGCTTATTTTATGCACCTTTCTCATTCGAGCTTCAATTTTCTCGGTGATGGTGTGGCTTTCGACTACATTCAGCTTTGGGTCTACATGAATGACGACATCCACCAATACACTGCTGCCATGATAGCGAGCTTTGATATCACTAATGTCCTTCACCCCTGCAATATCCCCTATGGTTGCTCGCAAATCCTGCAATTGTGTCTGGTCAAAACCATCTGTCAATTGATGCGTGGCGTCGCGGAAAATATCCCATGCTGTCTTCAAAATAATGAAACCCACGACAAATGCAGCCAACGGGTCAAGCCAGTACATTTGAAATTGTGCTCCTGCTACCCCTACAAACGCACCGATACTGACGAGAGCATCTGAGCGATTATCTGCAGCTGCAGCCATCAGCGCCTGGCTATTCGTTCTCTTTGCGAGGTCCCGGTTGTAACGATAGACAAAAATCATAACGACTGCTGTAGCAAGCGCTGTCCACCCTGCAAGCATTCCAGGTGCAGACTGCTTTGAATGAAATAAGGATGATACCGCATCTGTGACAACCTGTATTCCCACAAAAAGCATGATAAAGGACGCAACCAGCGAAGAAATCGTTTCTGCACGAAAATGACCGTAGGGATGGTCTTGATCGGGCGGCTTTCTTGCGATTCGTAGCCCAATTAATACAGCGATTGACGCTACTACGTCTGTTGAGTTGTTTAAACCATCTGCCATCAATGCTTCAGAACTTGCTAGTAGGGCGACTCCTATCTTTACAGCAGCACAGAAAATATAGGCAATAATACTTACCCATGCTCCTCTTTCTCCTTGCTTAAGATTGGAATAAACATCCACACCACATCACCTCAAAAAAATCTCTATATCCTTTTGATAGGAGCGGAAATGAACCGTTTCTTGCTGGTTTTCATTTTCCGAACTTCATCGTAACAGACCCAATTCGTGTGGGTCTACAGAAACAGTTTTAGTCCGAGTCATGACTATAGATGGGAGGAAAATGTGTTGCACACCGGCAAGTTTTATTTTAAAAATTGCTTGAAATTGGAAAAGTAAATCGGTATGCTATTCATGCAAGACATAATCATAAAAAGCACGGGAGCTTGGGAGTCACCAGGCTGAGAGGATGACTACGTTGTCATCGACCGTTGAACCTGAACTGGGTAATGCCAGCGGAGGAATTGTCATTTACGACACGAAAAGAGGCGCGTATTCTTTTGAATACCCGTTTTCTTCTCCACTCTCGCGTCTGGCGTCGCATGCCCCCATGCGGCGTTTTTTAATGGCGCGATAGATTCTTTCGCCTCCCCAAAAGGTTCTCGCTACGTGCAACCATTCCAAGGAGGTTTTTTGATGTTCTCGATTCCAGCGTTTCCAGGTAGCAGCAAAGTTTATGAAACAGGCAGTCGTCCAGACATTCGAGTACCTTTGCGAGAAATCAGCCTTCATCCCTCAGAAGGTCCTTATGGCACAACCCCTAATCCTCCGCTACGTGTCTATGACACAAGTGGCGAATACACCTCTACTGACTACTCTATAAACATCGAAACCGGCCTTCCTCTTCTCCGAAAGCAATGGATTGCAGAACGAGATGATACAAAAAGCTACAGCGGACGGGAGCCTCAGCTCCGAGACGATGGATTTCATACGGAAGACAGCCGGGCTGTACCTGCATTCGATCGCACTGGATATCAGCCACTTCGGGCGAAACAAGGTAAAAACGTCACCCAGCTCCACTATGCCAGACAGAATATCATTACCCCTGAAATGGAGTTCATCGCTATTCGAGAAGGCGTGTCTGCTGAATTCGTCAGATCAGAGGTAGCAAGCGGACGTGCAATAATACCTGCAAGCATCAATCATCCTGAGAGTGAGCCGATGATTATCGGACGTCATTTTCATGTCAAAATCAACGCCAACATCGGTACTTCTGCTGTCAGCTCTTCTATGGAGGAAGAGGTAGAAAAAATGATGTGGTCTGTCCGCTGGGGGGCAGATACGATCATGGATTTGTCGACTGGAAAACATATTCATACTACCCGCGAGTGGATCATTCGCAATAGTCCTGTACCAGTCGGAACTGTCCCTATTTATCAGGCATTGGAGAAAGTGAATGGCAAAGCAGAGGATTTGACATGGGAGGTTTACCGAGACACCTTGATCGAACAAGCAGAGCAGGGAGTAGATTATTTCACGATTCACGCAGGCGTATTGCTTCGCTACATCCCAATGACAGCCACGCGTGTTACAGGGATCGTTTCACGGGGGGGCTCTATTTTAGCTGCCTGGTGCCTGGCTCATCATGAGGAGAACTTTCTTTACACGCACTTTGAAGATATATGTGAAATCCTCAAAGCCTACGATATTTGTGTCTCCCTAGGGGATGGACTGCGTCCTGGCTCGATTGCGGACGCAAATGACGAAGCACAATTTGCAGAGTTGGAAACATTGGGGGAATTGACTCGAATCGCCTGGAAGCACGATGTCCAAGTAATGATCGAAGGACCTGGTCATGTACCAATGCACCTCATTCGCGAAAATATGGATAAGCAGCTGGAGATTTGTCACGAGGCTCCTTTTTATACGTTAGGACCGTTGACCACAGATATCGCTCCCGGCTACGACCATATCACCTCTGCGATTGGTGCGGCAATGATTGGCTGGTTTGGCACAGCAATGCTTTGCTACGTGACACCCAAGGAGCACTTAGGGCTGCCGAATAAAGAGGACGTGCGCAATGGCTTGATCGCCTATAAAATCGCAGCACACGCTGCCGATCTGGCAAAAGGACATCCTCGTGCAAAAGAGCGTGACAACGCACTGTCCAAAGCAAGATTCGAATTTCGCTGGAAGGATCAATTCAATCTGTCTCTGGATCCCGAGCGAGCGCGTGAATACCATGATGAGACGCTGCCTGCTGAAGGCTCCAAATCAGCTCACTTCTGCTCAATGTGCGGTCCCAAATTTTGCAGTATGAAAATCACACAGGATATTCGTAACTACGCTCAGGAAAAGCAAGTTAGCCCGGATGCCTCGATTAAGACAGGACTACAAGAAAAAGCTCAGGAATTTCGTGAACAAGGCAGCAAACTATATTCATAGCATGACTGGAGGAATAAGATGAGCGAGTCGAGTCGATTGCGCGAAGAAATCATCCGTTTGCAGTCAGAGCTGGAAAAGCGTCAAAAGCAATTAAGTCAATTGCAAAAGCATTGTACGCATGACTTCCAAGAGACATCGCTTACCCGTACATGCATAAAGTGCTCGCTAACCGAAAGCCTCTATTATTAGTGAAGAAAAGATAAACATATGCACACATTAAAAATGGTCGGTATCCTCATACAGAGGACTCGACCATTTTATTATAGAAGAAAAAAATTTTTACCGAACCAACTCGACCTGTCCCCGTTTCAATGGAACCCCTTCTTTATAGTACAGAGTCGGTGATAATAGCACAAAGAAAATATGAACCTGTCCATAGCCGTGCTCTTCTAGGATGGCATTCATCGTAGCGGCAATGGCATCGTGCTTCTCCTGCTTTCGTTCAAACATGAGAATTTCCAAGGAAGATGGACTGTTCGTAATTTGCTCCACAACCAAAAGCTCAATTTTTACTTTCTCGTCCGAAACCTCCGCAATCCTCGCAAACTGCTCGACCACGAGGGGAGACATTGCTTTTACTTTATCTTTATCAAAACCTTTAAATCGTAGAAAAGGCAAGGTGATCCCTACTTTCCAGTTCCAATGATCTGAAAATGCTTGAGGGCAAACCAATACAACACTCAAACATTAGTTACCCTAGTAATTATAATCACAAAAATATTTATAGATCAATTGAAATAATAAGTAATGATCGTGAACAAAGTCAGAATTGTCTTCAAAAAAAGGGCCATATCCGAGAATCGAGCCCGACTTCTGAGGTGTGGTGGACGTACCACTCCAGACGGGAACTCATTCAACCAGATATAGCCCATGAGATATCAAGAAGTATGCCTTATACTTCCTATGAAAATCCATGTATAGTAAGTAACAATTTTAGTATATAACGGTTATTGATACATTTGCAACAAAAAAGTTTCTAATAATCTCAAAACTGTTCTCTCCCCCTTTACTCTTGTCCAAGCATGATCGTTATTTCGTTCAGGACAGGGTACCCTATTGTTACACTGAAATTTTGTCGCTATTAAATGCGGAGGTGAACGAAGACTATGCAACCCATTTTTCCAATGGAACCGATTTCATGTGACATCATTCCACAAGGCCCTGATTGGATCGCTCAGGTAAAATGGGACGGTGTTCGCGTCCTTACTTACTCCGATGACCTTGGGGTTCGACTCTATAATCGTAAATTAAATGAACGAACGCTCCACTACCCTGAAATTACAGCGATTGATAGCTACTGTAGAGCCCATTCCGTTATTTTAGACGGCGAAGTCATTGCGTTTGGACCCGATGGCAAGCCTTCTTTTTATGAAGTCATGCGCAGAGACGGTTTACGGCGAATGGAAAAGGTTCCCCAGCTTCAAAAAGTCGTCGCAATCACCTACATGATCTTTGACGTTCTATACCTGAATGGTGAGTGGGTAACCAGCTCTTCCCTGTCAGAGAGACAAAATATGCTGAGTACCATCATTAAGCCCAATCCACACATTCAGCTCGTTGAAAATTTTACAGATACAAAAGCGTTATTTGATGTCGTCCAAGCACAAAAAATGGAGGGCATCGTCATTAAAGATCTGAATAGTCGTTACGTCATGAACAAAAAAGATCCCGCATGGCAAAAGAAAAAGTATTATCGCGATTTAATTGCTGTAATTGGCGGAGTTACCGTTAAGAACGGTATCGTAAATTCACTTTTGCTCGGGCTCTACGACAAAGACGGTGCCTTTTGGTTCATCGGTCATGCCGGGACAGGAAAATTAACGCAGCAAGATTGGCGTACCTTAACAGAGCAGATACAATCATTGATTCGGCCAGTTCGTCCTTTTGCAAACCAGCCACCGCGTACAGCCGACACCATATGGCTACAGCCTAAGCTCACCGCCAAAATCCACTACGCGGAATGGGTCCCCGGGCATTCCCTCAGACAACCAAGCATCCAAGCGATCGTGAACATCCCACACCACCAATGCACCCTAGAGTGAGCTTTCACATCTGCCTAGGTCCTCGCATATTTTTGGGTAGAGCAGGATTTCACTAAAGCGAACCATGTATGGCTGCTGTGGAGGTTATCAACTTGATGATTATTGATGACGATAGCGATGTCGTCGCCATTGCATTATGGATTATTGCCATTGGATTCGTGATTTTGGCGATTGAAAAGACAACCAAACTGAGCAACAAGCCGAGCTGTGAACCGAAGCCCTGCATGAATATCGAAATCAATCAATCAAAAACGCTGCAAAACGGTGATAATTCCTCTACAGATGAGCAGCAGTACAAAGATATTTTGTCACAGCTGGAGCAGCTTCGTACTGGAATTCATGATATGCAAAAGGATTTGCAAAAAAACGATAAAAAGTGATTTCAAGATGCCATAGTAGGGTGATCTCTATGATAGATAAAAATCTTGCAAACGAATTGGTAGCAGTAGGTGGATGGATTGCCGTTCTCGGTGCATTTTTGGCAGCAATCGGCTCTACAGGACAAGTAGAACCTGATCCTGACAATTTATCCTCCTCTGCAAAAAACGGCTCTGATGATCTGAGCAAGCAGCTTTCTGTGCAAAAAAAACTTCTACAAAAACAACAGATTCAAATTCAATTGATTCAAATGCAGCAGGAGCTTGCTCAGCTAAATACGCTTTTGGACAAACAAAAAAAGTAAAGCCGCGCTCCGGTCTTTTTACTGGCGAAACGATCCTGCCCGCTTGCCTTGCCCCAGCTTTTGTTTCCCGTGGTTCAAAGCCTGCATTTCCCCGTAGCTGGCAATGAGCGCTATAAAAAAGAACACGAGATACATGCCGGCAGTAAAAAACCCGGCAAATACTGATTTATCCACTAATAAATCTCCAGCTATGAGCGTCACGAAACAGCCAGCCAAAGCACTTCCCCCCATCCAAACCATGAACCGATAAAAACGATACAGCTTCGTCCCTTTCGGAATACTTACTTCTGTATCCATCGTGCGGTTCATTCGTGCGTGAATATACAAAAACAAGAGTAGTGGAATCTGTATGACTACGACTATGACTGGCAGCGTGTAACTGATGAACGTGTCAAAATCATAGACGCGCGGGAACGCAAGCAATGAGGTAACCACCAAAAACCACCCACTCGGCAAATTGAACGCATTATAATGCTGCTGACCGCCAAATGAGCCAAGACATACAAGAAATGCAAGGTACGCTACAATTACCTTAATCGTAAAAGCGGGGAACCATAAACTGAACATTATGATCTCGATTCGATCTAAAAAATCCGTGACATGAATCTGTTGAACCAAAATAAAGATCGGGAAATTAAGCCTGCTTGCAATCGTAAATCCCATAACACCGAGCAAAATCAACAGCAGCATGGAAACGGTAAAACCGACGATTATGATTCCGTGCTTCATGGCGGCAAAAAATAACCGTGGGTGTGTGGAGGCATGCAAGAAGGCTCCAAACAACAAGATGTCTCCATAAATACCGATCGGCAAAAGATTGCTAGCAAATATTCTCTCCAGATCGGTACTTAAAATTGGCTCGAGCCGTTCCACGTTGTATTCATTTCCTAACAAAAAATAAAGCATCATCGACAAGACAAAGTAAGCGGGAAAGTATATTTCATTTACCCGTGCAGCTACCTCCAGGCTCGTCCTGCCGTAATACATCATCAAGAGGACAAACACAATCAGAATGATTTCGACCGGAGTTCGAGGCAATAGTGTCTGTCGAAAAAACTCAGATGCCCCCTTGATATCTAATGTGAGAATGATCCATATATAGCCCAGCAAAATGAGGTTGATGAATCCACCAATCCACTTGCCACACACGATAAACAATATTTCAAACAAATTTTTGCCCGGATAGGCTCTAGACAATTCAGCCAGTACAAAAGCAACTACGATCGCATAGCCAACAGGCAAAATTTGCGAGAACCACGCGTCCATCTTGCTTATCGCTACAATTTTGTGCAAGGCAGAAATCATCATGGCCGTCATCAGAACACTTCCTACCAACCAGGCAGTCTGACGATGGTTGATGACCTGTTTATGAATCATTCCTTTCCCTCCTCTACATCCACCGTTCGATCCAGTTTTTTAAAGGGGCTATATACGTCGTCAGAAGACCGAACGGCAAAATTTGATTGTACTGAAGCTGTAGACACACCATAAGTCCGATCGTTAATCCGTATAGCGTGAAAATGATCCCCTGCTGCTTTGGCAGCATGCTTTTTCGTTTCACCAAAAATGTGATGATGGATATGCCAAGCATCACACAAAAAAACAGCATAAAAATCCGATTCATAAACGCTCTTCCTTCATAATGTTTTTCGTTGTCTGGCCGATGTCGACGACTTGGACCTTGCTTTTTATTTGATAAGTAATTCTGGGTATTTCCTTGTCCCACGTATTGCGATACTTGTCTCTCCACTCCTTCGGAAAGTTGCGCGCCAGTACAATTCCTAGCCCTATCGTATCTGAGCGGGTTTGCTTGATTTGCTCCAACACTTTTTTTACATCATCCGTAACCTTTTGATTCAGCTTGTCTTCAACAATCTTGCAGCTCTTCTTCAGAGTGAGGTCCAGCGAACTATGATTTTCCGTAACGTAAGCAGAGCCGTACAGCTCGATATTGAAATGAACACGTCCGCCTTTAATGCTAGGCTGAATATTGGCCTTCGCATTTTGGAAGGCAATACTCAGCGTTTCCTTTTGTCCCAAGCTCACGTTTAGATTGAGAGGTGTCGCTCGGTGAAACCATCGAAGGCCTGCTATTTCATAGTTTGTATAGGTAGCAACTAGCCTGTCACCCCGAAACGTTCCTATTCCAACCGCCTGAATTTCTTTGGACTTTCCCTTTGGATGCGAATCAACATCTTCAAAAATTGGCAAAAACGCATCCACGCCAGGAGTATTTAGCATCTGCGAAATATCCTTGATGGTGACCGGGATGGCCTCTGCTTTCACCAATTCACGTATGGCTTCGCCGGAAAAACGCTCAAACTGCGGCTGGGCAATCAGCAAATCCATTCCTTTCCCCTTTGTCATTATGATGAAGGCGGTCAAGCGATTCTCTGGGAAGCGGGAAACGATATCGAGAGCATCGCTGAAGCCCTCTTTCGCCAGCCGTTCCCCTATCACGACAATCCGATGGTGGGCATAGTAGAGGTGCCTGGACATTCTCGACTGAATGGTACTGTTTGCTTCACGGATGGTTTTCCCAACGGCTGAATCAACATAATAGCTTTTATCCCCACTGGTTCCGCCTCCTCCGCCAGAAGGTCCACCCAAATTGCTGACCAGTGGCACCTGAACGGATAATCGGTAAAGCCCGCCTGGCTCTTTATCCATCGCCATCGCAATGACAAACGCCATGTCATTGACTTCTCGGCGATCCCAACAGCCTGTAACGACTACCAGACTAAGTGCCAAGCCAATCTTCCAGAGAGTACGTATCACGTCTTCCCCTCCTCGTTCGTGCTGCTGCGACCTGTTTCTCCTTTTCCCCCTCCCCTGCTCTGGATCTGATCGGCAAACCCCGAATCCATTCGCCTTGCATTTTGTACTCCCAAAAAGCTTGGCCGCTTTTCGTTATTGGACCACGGAGCTCGAATCAGCGTGTCTTTCAAGTCGCCAACAGACATCGGTGCCAACGGGGAGAGATAAGGCACTCCAAAGGAGCGAAGATTGGCCATATGTCCCAAAATGATCAAAGCCATGACTAAAATCCCGTAAACACCGAGAACCGAAGCAATAATCATCAACGGAAATCGAAGCATGCGCAAGGCAATCGCCGCATTAAAATGAGGAATCGTAAAAGAGGCAATCCCTGTGATGGATACCACGATGACCATAGGCGCGGAAACGATCCCAGCTTGGACAGCAGCCTGTCCTACTACGAGCGCTCCCAAAATACTGACAGCTTGACCAACCGTTTTCGGAAGACGTATCCCTGCTTCGCGCAACGCTTCAAACGCTATCTCCATGATCAACGCCTCCACAATCGCCGGAAATGGAATGGCTTCCCTCGCAGCAGCAATACTCAGCAGCAGCGTTGTTGGCAGCATCTGCTGATGATAAGTCGTAATCGCAACATAAATCGCTGGCGTCACCAATGAAATGATCAGGAACAAATATCGCAGCCATCGTACCAGCGTAGCCATTTGAAATCGCTCAAAATAATCTTCATTGGCTTGCATCAGCATCCAGAAGGTGGTAGGAACAATCAGCACCATTGGCGTCCCATCCACAAAAATCGCGACTCTCCCTTCGAGAAGTGCACCCGCGACGGTATCGGGGCGCTCCGAATACATGACTTGCGGAAAAGGAGAATACGTACTGTCTTGGATCAGCTCCTCGATATAGCCACTTTCCAGTACCGCGTCAATATCTATTCTGTCGATGCGTCTGGATACTTCTTCGACGACTTGAGGATCAGCTATCCCGTCTAGATAGGAAATAACCAGATTGGTATTCGTCTCACGCCCAACCACAGCCGACTTCATTTTTAAGCGCGGCGTTTTCAGCTTGCGTCGCAGCATGGAGGTGTTCGTGCGGATGTTCTCAATAAAACCCTCACGCGGTCCACGAACTACGGCCTCACCCTCTGGCTCATTGACAGATCGTTTTTCCGCTCCGCGTATCCCGAGAGTTAGCGCCTCTTGATTTCCCTCAACGATGAGCGCAGTATCACCAGAGAGTACAGCCTGCAGAAGTTGCTTATAATCATTGACTCTCGTAATTTGGGAGACTGGCAAAAGCACTTCTTCAATAACCCGAACATGCTCATCGCCATCCTCGAGCACCATTAGAGTCTTTAATGCTAGATTTACCTCATGGGTATCGATCAACCCATCAACAAATACAGCGATTGCGATCACACTGTTTTTTTGCTTGAATTCCCGAATGACAAAATCCGAGCAATCACCAAACAGTTTTTTCAAAAGGGCGATGTTATCTGCGAGTTTAGAAAAGACCGGAATGCCCTCCAGATCCATTAAGCTACAGGCATTTATAGACTCGATCAGCTCTTTTGTTTTGTCTTTACGCTTAAAATCCATGTCTTCACCTGCCACTGGAAAGCTATACGTATTATGGATGATTAAGGTAAGGGCTATGCAAGAAAGCTCAATCTTACATAATCTTCACTTGTCTGGACAAAGTAGGGACAAGTCAATTAGAAAGAAGGGGCTTGTTTTGGCAGCACCGACAAAAGAGTACGAGCTAAACATAGGCGGGCACACCTTGTCGATTACAAATCCATATAAACCGCTATGGCCAGAGGCAGAAGTAACAAAACTGGACTATATCCGCTACTTGTTGATCGTGGCTAAACCGATGCTCGCTTACGCAAAAGACCGCCTCTTGACCGTTATTCGTTATCCACACGGGATAAACGACAAGCATTTTTATCAAAAAAATACGCCCGATTATGCCCCAGTCTGGATCCAAACCCATATCTGGGAAAATGTTCGCTATGCTTTATGCAATGATGAGGCGACCCTCATCTGGATGGCAAATCAAGCTGCACTGGAGTGGCATGTCTCGTTTCATCTGGCGAAAAATGAGATACCGACCGAGCTGGTTTTTGATTTGGACCCATCTACGGATGACTTCTCGGTAGTGATCCGAAGCGCTATGCTTGTAAAAGAATTGTTGGATGAGCTCCACCTCCCCTCGTACGTCAAAACATCAGGCTCAAGTGGCTTGCAAATCTATGTACCAATCGAGCTTCGATATACGTTTGAGCAAACCCGTCAGGTAGGCTATTTTTTGGCTTCTTATTTAGTGAGCAAGCATCCTGAGCTGCTCACTATCGAAAGAATCGTTAAAAATAGAGGGAGTAAGCTCTATATCGATTATTTACAGCATTGGCGCGGCAAAACACTGCCTGCTCCCTACTCCCCCCGTGCAAAAGAGAAAGCGACTGTCTCGACACCACTGAAATGGGAAGAGGTGCCGCATATTCACCCTACTGCCTTTACGATTCATACTGTACCCGAACGTCTGCAAACACTGGGTGACCTCTTTTCCCCAGTCTCTACTCCAGATAGCAGAGCTTCCCTTGATTCCGTTCTTTCCTTTTTGCAGTCATGCTAAAGTGTGTAATTGGAATCCCCCTACCTGTTTGTGCTATACTGTGCACAGACGTTTTCTGGCAAGGAGGCATTTTTCATGATCGATCCAATTGCAATTGCAATCGGACCTTTAAAGATTCACTGGTACGGCATCATTATGGGGCTCGCTTTTTTTCTTGGGACCTATTTAGCACGGTACAATTCCAAACGTTCTGGCATTGATCCTGATCACGTCCTGAATATGGTTGTACTGATCATTCCGGCAGCGATCATCTGCGCTCGTTTGTACTACGTGGTGTTTGAATGGGGTCAGTACAAAGACAACCCGATCGACATCATTAAGGTGTGGAATGGAGGGCTCGCGATTCACGGAGGGCTTATCGGTGGGGTGTTAGCGGGAACGTGGTATATCCGCAAGCACAAGCTGCCATTCCTTCGATTGGCCGACATCTTTATGCCAAGCGTGATTCTCGGGCAAGCAATTGGCCGTTGGGGCAATTTCATCAACCAGGAAGCACATGGGGACGTGGCCTCGGCCGAATTCATGGAGAAATTCCCAGCTTTCATCCGTGATCAGATGTATATTGGGGGCCAATACTACCACCCCACATTCCTCTATGAGTCGATGTGGAACCTCGTAGTCTTTGCAATACTTATCTTCATGCTGTATCGCTTCAAAAAGTTCGATGGACAAATACTGTTCAGCTACATGATTCTTTATTCAATCGGTCGCTTCTTCATTGAAGGAATGCGTACGGACAGCCTACTCATCGCGGACACGCTCCGAGTTGCGCAGCTGGTCAGTTTAAGCCTCATTGCCGTCGGAGTCATTTTGATGCTCGTGTTTGCCCGCAAAAGTAAACAGTCAGGACATTCTCAAAACTCCATGGAGTAAATGTCACTCACAGCTTCCAAACCACCCCTTCCATAGCGGAACCGGGTGGTTTTTTTGTTTGTCCTGTCTGAATAATCATAAACGAGGGAATAACTGGTAGATAAAAGATGCGTGATGGGGTGGCAAGCATGGATGATGGTATTTTAGAAGACTATCTAGACCGTAATGTTCGCGTGCATTTTGCTCCCGCTATGATCGGTTCTGGATTATCTCCATTTACCGAAGGCAAGCTGTACGATTACAGCGCGAACGGTATCCTGCTGCAGGAGAGTGACGGGTCACTTGATTATATTCCCTTTGCCTCGGTCAGACTCATTCAGATTCGGCCAAAGGCTGGGCTATGGGAGCGACTAACAGGATCTGGATAGAAAAAAGACACCTTTTCCGGGTATACAATCTTCCGGTACGAAGGTGTCTTTTTTTCACTACGTTAGAAAGAATAATTCTGAACTTATTTTATAGAAACACATCGAAAACGACATAACAGGCAGCGGCAAGCAAAGCAGATACAGGGAGTGTAATTACCCAAGTAATTAAAATCCGTCCTGCCAACCCCCATTTTACTGCATTGAGCTTTTGAGATGCCCCTACCCCTAAAATAGAAGAAGTAATGACATGAGTCGTACTTACAGGCAGCTTCAGCATTGTAAAGATGGTAATGATCAGTGCAGAAGACAGGTCTGCCGAGAATCCGCTGATGGGCTTGATCTTCATGATCTTTCCACCCATCGTTTTAATAATTCTCCAACCGCCTACGGATGTCCCTAATGCCATGGCAATCGCGGCAGAAAGCTTCACCCACAGAGGGATCGAAAACTCACCAGGTTCTTGTACCAAAAATCCGCCAGAAAGAAGCGCAAGGGTAATGACCCCCATCGTTTTCTGCGCATCATTAGCACCGTGACTGAATGACTGCCAGGACGCAGATAACACCTGCAGGACACGGAAGCTCCGATTAGTCTTGTGGTAAGCTTTGTTGGCGACGATTTTGGAGACGACTTTGATGACAATAAAACCAATAACAAAGGCCACAATCGGCGAAATAATTAGAGCCTTTACAATCTCAATAAATCCTTCCATGTTGATTGCGCCTAACCCTGCTGCTCCGACAGCTGCACCAGCAACACCACCGATGATCGCGTGTGAAGAAGAGCTCGGAATTCCGAACCACCATGTAATGAGGTTCCACAAGATCGCTGCAGTCAAAGCTGCAAGAACAACCAGTAGTCCATTTGGCAGCTTAAACGGATCCGTAATTTGTCCACCGATGGTTTTTGCTACGCCCGTATAGGTCAGCGCACCAACGAGGTTAAAAACAGAAGCGATTAAGATAGCAGTACGTGGACTTAGCGCCCGCGTGGATACCGATGTGGCAATCGCGTTTGCTGTGTCATGAAAGCCGTTAATAAAGTCAAAGCTAAGCGCCATGATGACGACGAGTACGAGAATAATCACCTCTGGCGATAGATCAGGCATTCTTTAACACGATCCCTTCTACCAGGTTGGAAACATCCTCCGCAAAGTCAGCACAGTCCTCAAGCTTGTCATAGATTTCTTTGAGCTTGATCGCTTCGATCGGGTTGGCGTCAGGTGCGTTAAGCAGGTCTGATACCATTTTGCGGTAGTTGGAATCGGATTCATGTTCGAGATCTTTAATCTCTCTAGCAATCTTAGAAACTACCTGATGATCCAGCTTGCGAAGTGTGCGAATTAACTCAATAAGCTTTGCCGAGCATTTAACCAAAATGTTGGCCTGAGCAAGAACTCGCGGGTCTGGCTGGCGTACTTGATACAGATACATACGATCCGCTACGCCGTCGATGTAGTCAATCATCGAGTCCATAGTATGCGCGAGTTGGTGAATATCTTCACGCTCAAGTGGAGTGATAAAGGTAGAGTTCAATTCGTTCATAATGCGGCGAACGATTTCATCCCCTTCTTTTTCAACAGCTTTGATTGCTTTTACTTTCGCCTCTAAATCGTGATAGTTCCCTATCATTTCATAAAAGAGATGAGTCCCTTTGTGCACTGTAGCAATTTGCTGTTCGAACAGATCAAAGAAGATATACTTGTTTGATTTCAACATATGTTCCTTCTTCACTCCTTAGGAAAAATCACACTAGACGATTATATCGAACATTAATGTTGACGTAAATTTAAAAACAAGGTCAAGTATGTGTATTTTTTTTAAATAATTTATTAAGTTTTTGTAAATCACCTTTACAATAGACAAAATAACACTCATTCCTACCAGGGTATGAGTGTTATTCTACCAGCCAATCCCATATTTAATTCGTAGCTGCCAGCATACAATCCTTCTTTTTCTTGGCTTCGTACATCAAGGTATCTGCTTTTTCTGTCAATTCCTTGGCACTTACGGCATGGAGTGGATAAGAAGCTACGCCGATACTGACAGTCACACCGGAAAGCAAGCTACGGACCTGCTTCTGGATGCGTTCGCCTACACCAAGACCTACTCTCGTCTCTGTCTGTGGCAGCAGCACGACAAATTCTTCACCGCCCCAGCGTCCTACTATATCCTGCCTGCGGACATTGACCTGGAGCAAATCGGCAAACTGGCACAAAAGCTGGTCGCCTCTGATGTGTCCATGTCGGTCATTAAAATCCTTAAAGTTATCCAAATCAATAAACAGTAAGGTGACAGGATATTGATTGCGCTTTGCCAGCTGCACCTCTTGCTCAAGTTTGTCGATAAAGCGTCGGTTGACCAATACGCCCGTTAGTGAATCGTGATAAGCCATCCGCCGCAATTTATTTACATAGGTTCCGAGCATGTATCCTGCGACTGTCTGGATCATGGCTACAGCAGCAACCAGCGCTGCCATTGTTCCATCCTCAGGGAATCCATACACCCCAAGCCAAATCAAAATCATTAGACAGGAAGCCCCCATGCCAATCCAGCGCGAGTCCACAACAAATTCCCTCCGGTCCATGCTAGTAGCACCTCAAATTCCACTGATTCATAAGACCTAATTCACATAAGAAAAATAGGACTTTAATCGTAATGTTAGGAATATTTTACCTATCTTTTGACCCAAGATCAATAACTAAAACTATACATAACTCGCGGAGCCATCTATTCTTCATCAAATCGATATTATTTATTGAATTTTTCAGATTAATGGCAACCCTCTTTCTTATCTTGATACTCTCGGATATAATTACAAAATATTCTTTATCGATAGGGAGGAATTGTCCTTCATGGCCTGGTTGCAAAATATCA
Source organism: Brevibacillus sp. SIMBA_040 (assembly GCF_046535075.1). NCBI lineage: Bacteria > Bacillati > Bacillota > Bacilli > Caryophanales > Paenibacillaceae > Brevibacillus > Brevibacillus sp. SIMBA_040. The sequence continues at coordinate 25,303 of NZ_JAWRXI010000026.1, read as the reverse complement.
TCTCCCGCTATGACAGTACGATTTGGATTCGTGTCATTGGGACCATTCTTACAACATTTGCTGGCTTTATGCTTCGACCCTTCCTTGCTTTTTATCTGTACGACAAAATGGATGGAAATCTGTTGGTGGCTGCCATGGTCACGAGCCTTCAACCACTGACAAGTATCGTCTCCGGGTATTTTGCAGGAAGTCTATCTGATCGCTACGGACGCAAGCCTTTGATGGTAGCTGCTCTCTTCATTGAAGCCATATCCATGGCAGGCTACATCTGGGCGGAATCTCTTTTGGCCTTTGCTGCACTAACTGTCTTGAACGGGATCGGTGCTTCTCTGTTCTGGCCAGCTGCAAGCGCACAGGTAACAGATGTGGTTCCTGAGGAAAAGCGTAGTGAGGTTTTTGCCCTGCTTCATACTGCATTGAATCTGGGTGCTGCCGCAGGTCCATTAATCGGCGTTGCGCTTTACAAAATTAATCCTGCAATCGCCTTTGCTATCTGTTCTTGTATGCTGTTCGTTTACTGTTTACTCATTATTTGGAAGGTACCAGAAACTTTGCCGGTAGAAATGCGCGAGCGAGCCAAACAAACAACCGATAAGCAGGCCATCACCCGTATGAAGCTTACCGACCACACTACTTTGATCTGGATCACTTTGGCGGCAGTTCCTGTGTCGCTTTTGTACTCTCAAGTAGAAATCATCCTGCCTCAACATTTGCGAGCACAATACAATGATTTTCTGACCGTATTCGCCACACTCTTAACGATTAATGGAATTCTCGTGGTCTGCTGTCAAATAGCAATCGCCAAATTTGCAGAGCGCTTTGCCGCCCATCGTGTGATTTTGCTTGCCTATCTGTTTCTCGCCTTTGTCGGCTTTGGCTACGGATGGGCGCCGAGTTTCTTCTTATTAATTCTCGCAGAAATCTTGTTTACCATCGGAGAGATGCTCTACGGTCCGCAAATTCAAAAAGCTATTTCTGTCATGGCTCCAGAAGAGTATCGCGGTCGTTACTTCGCCATCTTTGGAGCTAACTGGGGAATTACGGGTACGATCGGACCGTCAGTCGGTGCAGTAGCATTCCGCGGTATCGGTGGGGCATTCTGGTTTTCGATCGTGGGTCTGCTATTGCTCGTAGGAGGACTCCTCCAAACACAGCTAGTGAAACGTGCCATGCAGCACTCTCAACTACCTACTGTGCTGCCTCCAGAAGCTCAATCTGAGCCATCTCATGCTGTTCAATCGTAAATGCTTAACCTATGAACTGGCTGCTCGCTTCGCGACGGTCAGTTTTTTTATGCGCTAATTCCTTTGAATTGGAATCAACTGGAAAGGGAAAGCTAGCCATATCTATTATAAAACGGGAGTGATGCTTGTATGCCCCGGATTGAAGCTGTTGCTACTGCCGTGCCCTCTCATCAAGTTACACAAGAAGATTCCGTTAGGCTCGCCCGCCACTTTTTTCAGGACGCTTTTCCTGATATCGATCGCCTACTGCATGTTTTTGCCCACAGCAAGATCAGGAAACGTCATTTTTGCATGCCAATGGACTGGTTTTCGGACAATCGTCTTTTTACCGAAAAGAACCGGCTTTATATCGAGCATGCTGAGACGCTAGCCACAGAAGCAGCACTTCGCTGCCTGGAAAAGGCGGGGATTTCCGCTGGGGCGCTCGATTGTCTGATTTTTGTCTCCAGTACAGGAATTGCTACACCCAGTTTGGACTCGCGGCTTGTGAACCGCCTCGGTCTGCGTACAGATATTACGCGCTTGCCCTTATGGGGGCTCGGCTGTGCAGGAGGGGCTATGGGTCTGTCACGCGCTTGTGAATATACGGCAGCCTACCCTTCGAAGCGAGTACTGCTGGTCAGCGTGGAGTTATGCGGATTGACGTTTATCCGTCAAGACATGTCCAAAAGCAATCTGGTTGCTACCTGCCTCTTTGGTGATGGCGCGGCTGCTGTCCTCGTAGAAGGAGATCAGGTAGAAGCTCTTCGCACTTCCGGGGCACCTAGACTTCAGTTTTGCGGTGCACGCACGACGACATGGCCAGACACCCTCGATGTGATGGGATGGGAAGTGACCGAGCCAGGACTAAAGGTCATTTTTTCACGAGATATTCCAACCATCATCCATCAAGCGATGAAAGATAATGTAGAGAGCTTCTTGTCACCCTATGACACTACGGTCGAGAGACTCCGTCACTTTATTCTTCATCCTGGTGGAACAAAAGTGTTATCTGCTTACCAGGAGTCGCTCGGTATCTCCTCCGATGCCACTCGTCTATCAGAAGAAGTACTGCATGACTTTGGCAACATGTCATCGCCCACCGTCTTATTCGTGCTTGAAAAAAGTATGGAGCAAACGTGGGAGACAGGGGAACGCGGGCTTTTGGCTGCACTAGGCCCGGGCTTTAGCTCAGAGCTACTATTATTAGAGGCGAGGTAGGAATGCGTGATGTTCTTTGCAGTCGTGATTGGTGTGGTGCTCCTGCAACGAGTCTTTGAGCTCTATTTAGCAGCTCGTAACGCAAAATACATCCGGGCACGTGGCGGCTATGAGATTGGAGAGAAACACTATAAATACATCGTGGGGCTTCACTTCTTATTTTTTATCAGCCTGGTGCTTGAGGTGAGCACCGATGCCTCTCCATTCGCCCCGCCTTTCTGGTGGATGTATCCGTTTTGCTTTTTCCTTATTGCCCAGCTTCTTCGTTACTGGTGCATACGGAGTCTCGGCAAGCATTGGAATACGCGAATTTTGATTGTCCCTGGCATAGCGCCAGTCATTCGCGGGCCGTATCGTTTTTTGCGTCATCCGAATTATCTGGTCGTGGCGATCGAGCTTTGCTGCCTGCCGCTGACATTTTCCGCGTACGTAACCGCTATCCTTTTTACCTTCCTCAACGCATGGCTACTTTTGCACATACGAATTCCATTGGAAGAGAAAAGCGTGTATGAAGCAAACAAGCAGCAGTAACCACACGAAATCTCCGCAAATCAATGCAAAAAGTCTCTGACATCACAGGATATCAGAGACTTTTTTTCAAAATTCATGTTTATTCTCGGCCATTTGGAGGAAAAGAAGATAGTACTCTATTTTTTCCCGTGAGGTGGAACTAGTGAATCGAACAAGCATACGTGAGCCTCTGGATGCCAAAAAGATGATCATCCGCGATTTTAGTAATTTGCTAGACACGATTCCTAATCAAGATGATCAGGTAACTATTCAAAAATTTCTCCGATATTTACAAAGTCTGATCAGGATCAAGCAAGTCGTGCCACCAGTCGTAGAAATCATGACGGTTATCAAGCATAACAAGCCCTTGCTCTACCATGCTGCTCGCCGGGCTGTCATGACCTCAAGCAACCTGCATATGCTCTTCCAGCTCGACATGGACTTGCAATTGGCACAAGAGAGGCTGAAGCAATTTGATCAATAACTTTTTCGATTAGGCTTTCAGTTGCTCGGGATTGAGGCACGCAAGCTCTGGAATGACAAAACGGCCATCCTTGCGAATCAACACGCCGTCAAACCAGATTTCTCCTCCGCCCCAATCTGGACGTTGAATCGATACCATGTCCCAGTGTACAGACGATTTGTTGCCATTGTACGCTTCGTCATAGCACTGACCAGGTGTAAAGTGAAAACTGCCATCAATTTTCTCGTCAAACAAAATGTCTTTCATTGGATTGCGGATGAAAGGATTTACCCCGATCGCAAATTCTCCAATAAAACGTGCTCCCTCGTCTGTATCAAGAATTTCGTTTAGTCGTTTCGTATCATTCGCGATTGCCTCTACAATTTTACCGTCTTTAAATGTCAGACGTACATTTTCAAAGGTAAAGCCATGGTAAGGTGTAGGGGCATTATGCGTAATGGTACCGTTTACCGAATCCTTTACAGGCGCCGTGTATACTTCTCCATCAGGGATATTGCGAAGTCCTGCACATTTCACAGCCGGAATATCCTTAATAGAGAACGTCAAGTCGGTTTCAGGACCAACCAGGCGTACTTCATCTGTCCGATTCATCAAATCCACTAGACTATCCATCGCTTTGTCCATTTTTGCATAATCGAGATTGCAGACCTGGAAGTAAAAATCTTCAAAGGCTGCAGTTGACATGTTTGCCAATTGTGCCATCGATGGGTTCGGATAGCGCAGCACGACCCATTTTGTATGTGGTACGCGAACATTCATGACAGGCAGCTCGTACAGACGTGAGTAAATTCCCAGCCTGTCAGCAGGTACATCCGCCATTTCATTGATATTGTTTGCTGCACGGATTCCGATATAGCCATCCATTTGTTCCATGAGTGCTACCTCGTTCTCCGCCATTACCTTCAATTGCTCTTCATTGCAATTCATCGCCAGCTCGCGACTCAGCGTTGGATTAATCACCTGTACAAAAGGGCTGCCTCCAGCTTTGTAAATTTCGCGAACCAGGGCTGCTACCAATTCCGGTGTTTCCCCTTTCGCGTTAATCAAAACTTTTTCTCCCGGTTGTACTCTTACAGAATAGTTAACCAGGTTATATGCCAGTTGCTCCAAACGAGAATCTCTCATCCATGACACACCCTTTTTAAATTTTCTGATTTCCTTATGTATTTTTACCGATAAACGTTAAAAAGTCAATAAAATATATTTTATCGATTTTTCATTATCAAAGCTGTCCCCATGTGAAATACTCCGATTGAAACAAAAAACGCTTTGTCCTTCAAAAGGAGCAAAGCGTTTTTATTCGTCGTAACTTATTTGTCGTTATCAGCTGCTGGAGGCATCAATGACCAACCAGTGCGATTTGCAATATCTTGTGTTGCATTGCGGCCAATTGTAACGGTTTCATCTTCGCCTGGCATAGCATTCCAGCCAGATGCTGGTGCTACTACTGGCGTTGAGTTTGGTGCTACAACAACGAATTCGTCCTCACCTGGCATAGCATTCCAGCCAGTTGCCGGTGCAAATACAGGAGTTTTGTCTCCGAGTACAACGAATTGATCTTCAGTTGGCATGAAAATCCAGCCACTTCCTGGTGCATAAACATATTGATATCCATTTACACTTACGAATTGATCTTCGCCTGGCATTGCTACCCAACCTGATGCTGGAGCTACGACATTCCCTTGTTTGTCACCGATGATCACATACTCGTCTTTACCTGGCATCACGAACCCGCCAGCTGCTTGGCTGGTTGGCTGATTTACAGGCGCAACGGTTGTGGTAGGTGCTGCAGTCGTAGTGGAAGCTTCTGTAGTAGGAACAGTCGCTTCCTCTGCAAAGGCTGCTTGTGCAAACAATGCTCCGCTCAAAATCAAAGTTCCCATCATCAATGTGCTGCTCTTTCTCATATGTGTACACTCCCATTCTCGTAGTACACACATCGTCTGCTGAAATGTCCCCCACCTGCTAACCTGACGGCATCGCTACATGCATTGCTTCATTTTCTTAAGAAAATGAGTAAACTGTTCCAACTCGTCATCGCTTAGGTTTTCCATCAGCTTTCCAATAAGTGCTCTTCTCTGGCACAATAGACCCTCCAGCAACGGAAGTCCTTTTTGTGACAGATTGACCCACACTACGCGCCGATCCTCCTCATCACGCACCCGGTCAACATAACCAGCCTTGACGAGTCGATTTAGCGCAATCGTGGTTGCACTGTTGGATTGCTTCAGAATAGTCGCCAGCTCAGATACTGTACTTCGGCCTTTATGGTGAAGCACACGTAGCAAAATAAATTGCTTCGGACTGATCTGCTCTTCTTCTTCCAGCCAATGGCTGATAAAAAAGCGAGCCATCTCGACAAATACTCGATCCAGTTCCTCAATTTTACTGGCGCGGGACATGTCGCTCACATCATCACCTATTTTCAGAAAGTAAATAATAGAAGTACTTTTACTATAAAACTATATAACCTAAGCACATGAAGAGCAATAGAACTCTTCAAATTATTTACTAAATTTATAGGTATGTATGAACTGAGACAAAGTGTTTACTACTTAATATTTTTACTGTAAAACCTCTTAGCAACATCATCTTACCTCAAACAGGAAAAACTGACAATAGCCGATGATGGCAAATTCGTGACCAAACTTTTTTAGAACTTTGTTCAAAAAGTTGGCTCTTTAGCACTGAGAAAAAATCAATTCCATCTATTTCCTTGAATCTTCTTTCGTATCCATTCGTAAAGCATGTATAATAAAAGGGCAGTTTCGGACGTTGATACCTTTGTCCAAGCGTGAATCCCAGAAACTAGATACATAGGAGAACAAGTCTATGGAACAAACCAAAAGTACGACGAAATGGAAAAGTGAATTGCTTGATTGGTTAAAATCGTTCGTCTTGATTGGCGGTTTGACTGCCTTTATCTACGTGTTCGTGATGGCTCCATACGTCGTTCAGGGACGTTCGATGGAGAGCACGTTGCATGACCGCGAGCGTGTCATTGTCAACAAAGCCATTTATTATTTGAAAGATCCAAAGCCTGGCGACATTGTGATTATTCATCCTGATGCCAGCGGTGACAACTGGATCAAACGAGTCGTTGCCGTAGCGGGTGATACGGTAGAGGCAAAGGATGATCAGCTATACGTGAACGGAAAGCCACTGGGCGAGGAATACTTGACTGCCAACAAGCTGAAAGCTTCCACAGCCGGTGTAACGCTAACCGAAGACTTTGATCCGATCACCATTCCGGAAGGCAGTGTTTTTGTAATGGGTGACAACCGAAACAACAGCATGGACAGCCGTGTAATCGGCCCTGTGAAGCTGGATCATGTCGTTGGTCGCGCTGAAGTCGTTTATTGGCCTTTAACAGATATTCGCCTTCCTCATTAAGAAAATAACAATCAAGCAAAAAAGCCGCTCCTCGTGAGCGGCTTTTGATTGTGTAACAGCAGTTTTACTGTTTTTGGGCGGTGCCATCCTCAGACAAATAATCCTCAAGTGTGATACCTTTCGCCATGATTTCTTGCGCCATCTCTTTACCGACATATCGCAAATGCCATGGTTCATAGGAATAGCCCGTGATGTCTTCTTTCCCCTTTAAATAGCGAATAATGAAGCCGCATTCGGCGCTGTGAGCTGTCAGCCACTGCCCTTCCGGGGTTTCACCAAATGGCTCCTCTAAGCGTGTTTTTGCATCCGCTCCAGACACGTCCATCGCCAGACCTGTCTGATGCTCGCTTTTGCCTGGGACCGCGCTATATGCTGCGGCGTGCTCAGCTCCTTGCGTTTTCACATACGTTTCATAGAGCGATCGTTGCGTTTTGTAGGATCGGTATCCAGATACAGCATAAAGTTCAATTCCATCCAGCTTTGCTTTGGCAAATAACTCCTCCAGCGCTTTTGCTGCTTCAGCTCGCATAAAGCGCTTCTCTACCTTTTCATCAAAAGGAAAGGGGACATTTGGCTCAACCAGATCTGGCGGAATATAATCAGCCGGCAAGGCTCTTTGCTTGTTCACTACCACGGACAACTCAGTCGGGTTTGTAACCGTCGGAACACCCTCCACCATCGTGATCGTCTCTTGTAGTGACGGAGGCTTTGGTTTACCCGGCTCCTCTTGTTGTGAAGAAGGCGTCGAATTCTCCGTGCCTTCTGATGACGCGCCGCTTGCTGGAGTTGACGGTTGAGCTTGCTGATCCCCGCTAGAGAGCAATTTTGTTAAAGACGGGGCTTCACAACCACTAAGTAGGGCTACGGATAGTACGGCTGCGACAGCAAGTCCGGTAGTGCGATTCTTGTTCATGCTTTTATCCTCCTGGTTCCATACAGACACATATGTTCTGCTATACCTTACCACGGAGTCGACCAAAAAAACAGCATGGATTGTTGATCATTTTGCTCAGTTGCTTTGTAAGGCAAGAGTCCTGATCAGCTGTGGAAGCCAGGAATCTAAGGTTCTGAAAGCAAATCCTGCCTTGCTAGCTTTCGTGTTATCCATATAAAATGATTCGGGAAAACCATACGGAGAAGCATCGTCTTCAGCCGTCTTTGCCTGTATGATCGCTTGGTTTCCCACAGCATCCGCAATCTCATCCATCAGGGCATTTAGCCGGATCGTACCGTGTGAGCATGCGTTCACAGGCCCTTCCCGCTCGACTGTCCCAGCCCATTGCAAAAATTCAGCAGCTTCCTGTGCATGTATAAAGCACATGATCGCCTCGGGATTCACCATACCAATCGGCTGCTCTTCTCTCACGTGCTCAACGTGAAAATGAAGCCTTCTTGTGTAATCATCCTCCGCAAGTACGATAGGGAAGCGAGCAGCAATGACTGGAAATGCTTGCTGTTGGAAAAATACCGCTTCTGCCTGGCGCTTGCCCTCTTGATACGACACCTCTTCTTTCGGTGCAGGGACAATGGGATACGTGTACGGATCAAACTCCTCTTCCTTCAGACGCTCTGGCGAGAAATCATATACAGACAAAGTAGAAGTCAGTACATAACGTCCTACGCGCCCTCGGAACGCTTCACACGCATCGAGAGCATTTTGGGAGGAGTAGCAAATATTATCGTAGATGACGTCCCAGTCTTCAGAGCCGAGCGTTGCCAAGGAATGCACATCATCCCGATCCACGGTCACTCTCTTTACCTGCGGTGGAAGTTCGGCTTCGGTCATTCCTCGCGTCGCAACCGTTACCTCCATACCTGATTCTGCCAAAAGCTGGACAAGTCTTTTCCCGAAAAATCGAGTTCCTCCAAGAACAAGAGCTTTTTTCATGCCGTCAGTCCCCCTCCATTTTTTCCCTTTCTATTATACTTCTTCCACGCTTTAAGATGACCTGCATTTTTCAGAGCTTTCCATTGATTTCGCGCACACAAAAAAACTCTTCTAGCAAAAGCCAGAAGAGTTTATGCGGCCATTCTATTTCGATTCTTTACGGCATGATAACCAGATTGCTTACAACTGGACGCTCACTGCCACCTGAAGGCTTATTCATCAGCTTACCGTTATAGTAAAAAGCACTGGAACCTCCACCATCGAGATTAAACGCATCGACAACATGAAATTCCTGCAATTTTTTCTGCGCTTCTTCCAGGGTTACCCCTTTACTCCAGCCATCTCGTCTGCCATCGATCACAATCAGCAGCAAGTCGCCATTGTCGAAGTGACCGATTAGCGTCCGTGGATGGCGCGTATTTGCCCAGTCACGTGGAATCGGGAGACGCTTGCCATCCTGCAAAAGTCGCGGCAAGAAGCTGGCTCCTTGTAAAATGCCCTGTTGCTTGATTTGCGCTTCGGTTGTGATATTGGCCCCAACCAGATGACCCTTGTTGTTGAAGCCGACAAAGCTCAATTTTTTATCGGTTGAAAAGTTGCGAATCTTCCCATCGACAACGGTAATACCGAGGGGTGTCACATTGCCCTGCTTGTCCGTCATGAAACCACCGGCATTAATGGCGAGGATGGCTCCAGTCCGTTTCCCTGCATGACTTGTCTTTTCACCCTTGCTTTTCACCGAATTGTTTGCCAGGACCATTTTTAGCGCATTCGGGTCCTTCAGACGTACCTTTGCCATGTAGCCACGGTATCCCGCTTCTTCCAGGGAGTACACTTTTACAGTGGATTTGTTCCCAAAGGATTGACCGATCGGATTTCCCAGCATTTTGGAAAGAATCGAATCCAGCACATCCGCAGACTTTTGTGTTTGCGATTTACTGTCAGCTAACAAATTACCGATGTTGTTATTTTGCTGCTCGTAATCCTTCTTTTCTTTTTCGGATTCGGCACGGATGTCTTCAATGAGAAATTCGACACTTCTCATCTGCGTTTTGGTCGCGTAGATTTGCTCTCCAATCGCATCCGCCTGCTCTTTTGTTTGCTGGGTAGGCAGCTTTAAGCTTTCCAGCTGGAGCTTGTCTACTGGATTCGCTTGCGAAAAAGCTACCAGAAACCCGACAGCGGGTGCCAATAAAAAAGCGAAAAAACGATTTATGTTACCAAGCACGGGCAGCATCCTCCAGTTTTTTCAAAGATGCTTTCAAATCCACCAGTTGCTTGTTCAACTGATCAATTCGATCCTGAAGGGCCTCCTTGGTCTTATTCGTTCCTCCAATTGTCGCTCCAGTCAATTCCAAATCTTCTTCCAAATTTGTAAGTCCAGATTGCACATTTTTCATTTCATCCTGAACCATTGTCAATTGTTCGCCTAGCACTCGCACCTGTTTTTGGTTCTCTTCATGCACCTGTTGAATTTGCTGGTTCACAAATTGCTGCTGCTTGTCCAACGTATGAACGGCAAAAGCATAACCAGCATATGCGAGTCCTCCCCAGAGCAGAATAGCCAAAATCATAGGCAGCGGGGACCGCTTTCCTTCTGTCCGGGAGGGAAGCAACGCATTTAGCAACCCAGAACGCTTGCGTCTGCCTTCTTGTTTTCCATTCCCTGGGAGTGGCAAGCTGGTTGCCTGTGACGATGAAGCGGACATATATTTATCGCTCATCGGCTCCCTCCTCCTTTCTGTGACATAGAGTAAGGTCTTATTATAACATACATCATATTTCGCCAAGCTTTTTGCGGAATATTGGAAAAATGACGCGAAAAATGTAAAAACCGCCTTACTATGGCGGTTTTCGTGACATTGCTTATTTTCCTAATTTCCATTCATCACGTAATTGGTTATAAAGTCCTTGCAAAAATAAGAGCGGATTTTCTCTTACCATTGCCATTTCCTCCATGCCCAGCTTTTTGGACAATGTAGCAGCGATTTGCAGCCCTAGCTCTTGTTTCTTATTTTTGGAGAGAGAAGAAAGCCTGGAAATGAACGTAGAGAGAAGCTGCCAGTCCTCACGGGTAATCGCTTGTTTCTGTACTTCACTAAGAGATAACGGCTCCATGCTCACTTGTTCTTGCAGCTTTTTCATTGTTCTTTTTTGAAAGAACGATGGTGTTTGTCCGCTTTCCATGACGACAATCGTTCCTGCTACCAAGTCCCCGATACGCTTATCCCGTGGATGAAATAAAGAAACGATCGCCCCAAGAAAATAGCCCGTGGGCAGCATATCTACTATACGAAACAAATTGCGAATCGCTGAGGACAAAAATGTAATGGGTTGACCATTGTCACGAATAACCCGAATCCCCAGCCATCGTTTCCCGACCGTCTGTCCCCCCCAAAAAGCTTCTAAAAACAAGTAGTAGCCAAAATTGAGTACGAAAACAAAGATTATGGCGATGGCGATCGCATAATTTTCCGTTTCGAGGAAAAAAAGATCATTTTTCCCAAAGAAAACTATACTGAACAAAATAAATACAGTAAGATTAACCAAGAGCAGCAGTACCGTGTCGATGAGAAGTGCTACTGCGCGACTCCCTACACCAGCCGTCTGAAATCGCAGCATGACATGCTCTGGTGTAACGACAGAAGCTTCTCTCGTACTCTGATTCATCGGTGTCCAATCATTCATCCCTTTTTCCTTCACCCTCTCGTTCCCTGTCTATAAAGGAGGAATTTTCTTGGATATAACGTCTTTCTGGCACAAACACAAAACCTCATGGGCCAAATTGGAGCAGCTTGTCGAGCGTTTTGACCGACACCCTCGCAAAATTGAGGCAAGTGACATCGATCAGCTGACCATTTTGTACAAAAAGGCCTCTGCCCATCTGGCCTATATTCGTACCTATCATCCGTCTAATGAAATTACGCTCTACCTGAACCAGCTCGTTTCGCGGGCGCATAACATAGCCTACAAGCAGCATTCGGGTAGTTGGCAGCAGATGACCCATTTCTTCGGGCGCCATTTGATGCGGTTGATTGACAAACGATTAAGCTTTATCGGGATGGCTACCCTCTTGTTTATCATTGGCGGTATCTCTGGCTTTGCCGCAGTTATGGTTGATCCGCTGAATCTGTACTACGTACTGCCACAAGGGATGGCTGAGCAAATCGATCCCTCCCGTTTGGGGGAAGGTCATGCCTCCATTAATAGCCCTGTCATCTCTACGATGATCATGACGAATAACATGAAGGTCGCGATGCTTGCATTTGTCAGCGGCATAACTCTTGGGATATTCCCGATATATTTGCTGCTGTTCAACGGACTGTTAGTTGGTGCCCTTGCAGCCGTGTACTATCAAGCTGGCAGCAGCTACGCTTTCTGGGCCTATATTTTGCCGCATGGCGTCATAGAACTGACTGCTATTTTTATCGCTGGCGGTGCTGGACTGCACATGGGCTATCGCTTGCTTGTTCCCGGTCGCTTTGCCCGAAAATATCAATTTTTGGAGGCCGCAAAAGAATCAGCGCAGTTATTACTAGCCACACTTCCCCTGTTTGTCATCGCTGGCATCATCGAGGGTTTTATCACACCGTCTTCCCTCTCGCTTGAGGTAAAATACGCTGTCGCTTTGCTAACGTTGCTGATTCTGATCGGCTGGTACTTAATCGCACGGAAGCGGCGAACCTATAGCGCTTCTCTCGATTTCATTTCTAAATAAGTATTCACCACTGTCAATGTCATCTGATCGGCCGGAATGTCCAGTACCTGGATCCCCGCGCCGGTCATTTTTTGTTGAAAGGCTCTGCGGTCCAGCTGGAAGCGCTGGGCTACTGATTTGACGAACGCCAATCGGCTGTTTGCTGATTCTATGTGACTCCAGCCGTGCAAGAGAGGATCAGCCAGTGAAAGAAGCAAAAGCAAATGAGTACGTCGCATCCTCCACAAGTAGCTTCCAAGCTGATCCTCTACCAGATAGTTTTCCATATCGGAGAAAAGGACGATCAGGCTCCTTCTTTTCTGCTGACGATGCAAAAATTCTAACGCCTTGGCTGGATCCGCCTCAACGAAGTCGCTTTTTAGATCATACGTCGCAGAAACGAGCGTGTGCAGATGGCGAAGTCCTTTTCCAGGCGGTATGTACACCTTGATCTCATGAGAATAAGCGAGGAGTCCAACCTGATCACCTTGGCGAAGCGCTACGGCCGCCACGGTTAATGCCGCTTCGATGGAGATGTCCAGCCTCGTCTTGTTATCCAGCTCTACTCCCATCAGCCTGCCGCAATCAATCACGATCATAATCACCTTACCATGCTCAGGACGGTACTGATTTGTCATGAGTTTTCGTGAGCGTGCGGACGCAGACCAGTTGATGAAGCGCGGATCATCATCAGGAACGTACTCGCGAATCGCATGGAATTCCGACCCTGATTTCGCCCTGCGCATAATTTTTTTGCCATCGACAATCAAGCTCTCCTGCATAGATGCCAAATATCCGCGAACCGCAGACAAATCAGGAAACACCTTGAGAGATTGTTCGCACGAAAAACGACTCTGTCTGTACCAAAGTCCTATTCTCCCATGCCAGCGCAAATAGAGCCAGCGAAAGGAATACTCGCCTCTTTCGTTAGCACGAGTGGTGTACGCGATCCTCGTCTCCCCCGAGTCCAGCTTCCCTGCAATCGGCGCTGTTTCCTCAAAGGAGAGCGGCAAATCATCCACTAGCAAATACCCAACCGACTGTCCACTGCGATTATCCAACTCGATTTGTATGGAAAACCTTTGGCCAAGGTCGATCTGCTCAGGCAAAATGCGCTTTATGGTCAAATCACTTCGCCTGGTCAAAGTTACCCAGTCAATCACGCTGGCAAGCAAAATCAAGCCATTGTACAACCAAAACATCGTGTAACCTATGTCCAGCCAAAACCCAGTCGCTGCAAGCGGGGTTCCGAGCAAAACCAAAATAATGAGTCGCTTTGTCGGCAGAACAAAGCGATCAGCTAGTATTTCAGCGAGGAACTGGAATAGCCGCCAACGTCTCGTCGATGATGTGGTCACTTGTACCCCCCTCCAATTCTACCTGCGGTGAAAGAATAAGACGGTGACGCAGTGCAGGACGAGCTACCATTTTGACATCGTCAGGCGTCACATAAAGACGGTTGTCAAGCAGGGCCCATGCCTTGCTCGCCATGAGAACGGCTATCCCAGCCCGGGAGCTCGCTCCCAATTGCAATCGCTTCGTCTCTCTCGTGTTTCGAATCAAGGTTGTGATGTATTCCAGGATGGAGTCATCCACCACGACTTCCTGAAGCTTTTGCCGCTGTGCCAAGATTTCTTCGAGTGTGCATATTGGCTCGACTGTGCTAGTATGCTTTTTCTCCCACGGTACGTGCTGCTTTAAGATTTGCTTTTCATGCTCATGACTCGGGTATTGCATCGTCAGCTTGAACAAAAAGCGATCAAGCTGTGCTTCTGGCAGGACATACGTCCCCTCATATTCAACAGGGTTCTGGGTAGCTACCACAAAAAATGGATCAGGCAATTCATAGGTAACTCCGTGAATCGTTACCTGTCCTTCCTCCATCGCTTCTAGTAGTGCTGCTTGTGTCTTGGGTGGTGTCCGATTAATCTCATCCGCGAGCAGCAAATTGGCAAAAACCGGACCTATTATCGTTTCAAATTGGTTGGTTTGCATGTTATAGACGACATGACCGATGATGTCAGACGGCATCATGTCAGGCGTGAATTGGACGCGCTTGCTTTCTCCGCCAATCAGCTTCGACAACGTCTTGACCATTTTCGTTTTCCCGATACCAGGGACACCCTCAAGTAATACGTGTCCGCCGGCAAGTAAGGCAGTGATCAGCAATCGAATATTTTGACGTTGACCTACCAACTCTTTTTCCATTTGCAGCACTAATTGCTCCATCTTGTGGTCACTCCTTCTCAAGACGCTTACTCATTTCGTCCAGCAATTGACTGTCCGCGAGCAGCATTTTCGTCGTATATCTCTCTCCAGCTTTTGTTTGCTCCAGCCGCTGCAGCAGATGAGACAATTTGTTTGCGTCTCTCTCAGTCCATTTGGTATTCGCTATCCGTAGAATTTCAGAGCGGTCCGCCCGCTGATGTAAACCCCAGCGATCATGAATGAGCTGACGCAAATACGTCTCTCTATGTAGCAGTGCATCTCGTGCCAGACCTCTTTGTTCATACCATCTAGCTATCGCGAGAAGCGTTTCATCTCCGCGGCGAACGGTCCACTCGCGCAGCGTATAGACCGGACCAAAACGCTTGCCTTGCCACCACACATAAAGCAGCAGTGCAGCTGCCAGTTGGAGGCAGATCGCAATCAGCCAGCCAGGATAAATTGCCAGAAGTCCCGGTTTTTGCTGCAAGCCATGATGGTATTCGTCCACCCAAACGACAGACCAATCCCCTTGGAGATAGGGCCAAATGGCTTCAAAATGAGACCATTTTTGAATCTGGGCATTTGTCATCCATTCAGGCACTAGAAAGAGCGTCATACTCCCTTCGCCAATTTGGGTTCGACCAGCTAAAATTCCTTGGTCGTCGTAAACCAGCGCCTCCATCGATCCATTTTCACTTAATCTTACGAGTGATTTTGCCAGCCCGAAATAGCCCTCACCAAGTAGCGCTCCTCTAATGTTTCGTACTTTGGTGCTTTCATCTTCTATGTCCTGCGTAGAGAATGGCAAGCTTCCCCATTCCTGAGTGCTTTTATCAAACAAAATCAGGTGATTCCCCTGCTCTACCCAGCTGCTGATTTCCTCGAGCTCACTTGGCTGCAGATTGCTTGGTGCCACGGACAAGAGAAGCTGTCCTTTCTTATTGGGCAAAAACCTCATCGGTTGGCGCCATTCCTTGACGCTTTTCCCTTTTTCCTCAAGCAGCACCATGAGTGCTTTGGTTCCGTCTGGCTGAGCTGATACAGCCAAAAAAGGCGGATAATTCGTTGCTGCCGGCTTGATCGCAAACCAGCCAACAATGATAAAGAGCACAATCGCTACCACAATTCCCACGCGATAGGTTCGCAAGTTAGCCATGCTGTCCCTCCTCGCGGCAAAATACCTCAAGCTCCTTTAATCGCTCCCAGAACAGGGTTTCATCGATAACCGCTTGACCGTACCAAACTTGATCAAATGTTCTGGCGTGCCGTCTGAACAGCTCCTCTGCCCGCGGCTGATTCAATTGGAGCTCGTCAGCGTATTCCCAGTTGGTTTTCCACTTTTCGATTCGAATCCATGCTTTTGTCTGCATGTAAACGAGCAGGGCCAAAAATAGTGACCGCTCTCCCTCGCGCCACTTTCCCTCTTTCCCCTGCTCTCTTGCATCTTGTAAGTAATTCGTATACGCACGAATCTTTTCTCCATGCACAAATAAAGCCTGCTGGTGCTTCTGCTCCCACACAATCCTTTTCGTTAGCCAATAAATGACGAACACGAGCCCCAGCGCTGCCAGAATAAGGAACGATGTGGAAATTGTACTGGAAGCACCTGCGGGTATTTCCGTCCATTCGAACAGTTTGGCGATCCATTCAATCAAATACCTGATTCCTTTTTGCAGCAGATTTTCACCCTCTGATTGATGGCGCGTGAATTCATCCTGGGACAAAATTTCTTGTAAGCGTTCCTTGTCCTGCACAAGCGACATGACCCTATTCATCTGGAGCTCCCGGTTCACTTGGTTGAGGTTGAGATTTAGATTGAGGTGTCGCGATATCCTCGACTGCTTGTTTGCTGAGCATGAATTGTAAATCGGTTCCCTCTTTACGTACAACCAAATCAAAATACGCGAGCGCATACACAATCGACATCCACGGCATCAATAGGCACGCAAGCAGAACAAGAATAAGCTGTGCAACGATTGACATCCCCATCGTTCCTGTTACCAAAGCTTGCACGCCGCCAGAGAAAATGGAGTAGAGCAAGCTTACTACAAGGAAAAGACCAAGCAATCTCCAAAAATTTCCCTTTGTCAAACTCCAGCTTTCCCCAATCCCTATCCCGTCTCCTTCAAACAATACGACCGGCATATAAAAGCTCCAGCGCAAGAGGAAATATCCCGGGAAAAGGATCGAACCGATAATAAATGCAAAGTAGCCAAAGATGAACAGTATGACCATAAATACCGGGTTCGAATCTTTGCCAACTAACAAAAATGGGTCAAAAGCTCCGCCAACGGCAAAGGCCAGCAAAAAGAAAAGCAGCATGCACAGCAAAAAGAACGCGATCATGACCCCGATGGCGATAAGTCCGTAAACCACGGTACTTCCTACCAATGGCCAGAACCGACCCAAAGCTTGCTTCATGGCGTCCTTTAGGCGCAACGGTTCTCCTTTTATCGCTCTTTGTGTCAACAATGTTGCAACCGAAAGAAGCTGCGGATATCCAACCAAGGTCATCAACGGGACGACCAGAACTAAATACGTTACAAGCAAAGCAATGTTGTCCGTCACCATTTCTTCTTGACCAATAAACCGATTTCCGAGCGCTTCCCAAAAATCTGAACCCTCTGAATCTTGCATAAGAAATGGCATGCTGCCTATATCGACCATCATAAATTGCTGCAGTAATAAAAAGGGGCCGAACCAAATTAAGGCCAACAGGAAAAAAGCAGAAAAGTGTTGCCTGTAAACTGAGAAACTGCGATCAAGCAGCTTTCCTACTCCCATGGGAGCAAGTGTTGATTGATTCATTGCGAAACCTCCATCATCCTTTTTGGGATTACCTGAATAGTATACACGATTTTCCTCTCCTTTTAAGAATTTCCTCTAAAAATGCTAAAGATTTCCTGCCTTTTTTTCCACTCTAGGGTATTTGTCCATAACCGCCCTTCTTTTACTGAATATGATGAACCATGTACAAAAGGAGGTGTATACATTGAAAGCTGCGAGGAAAAAAGGAAGAAGGTATTCGACTGGAAAAAGACATGCACATCGCATGCTTCGCGTCAATGTTCGTGCTCCCAACGTACGCGTCACTACTCCAGCACCTCATGTATCCGTCAATACACCGATTCCAACTGTTCAAGTAGAAGCTCCTACTGTCCAAATAGAAGCGCCCAAGCCTCTCATTATTCCCGCTCCCATCGTTCAGGTAGATGTTGAAAAGGAAGAGAGTGCAGAAGATGCAAGTCTGTATGCGCTGCGCAAGGAATTACGCAAATGCAAGAAAGAAAATCAAATCGTAGAATTGATCTTAACTACGGACTTAGGACCAGAGGGACGCGATTATCGAAGAGGAACTTTGGTGCGAGTTGATGAAGGGATGATTGAGCTGCATTCCTGTGCCTCTCTGCCAAACAATGGCCGAAGCATTTTGATTCCACTGAATCGAATCGTGGCGATCATTCCGAATCTCCAGTTACCTGCCATGGAAACCGCACCTGAACAGCCAACAATGGGGGAAGCCGTCCCATTTTCCTTAGTGGAACGCACAGGCGAACGACATGATCGCCATCTGGCATCAGGGTAGTTTTGTTTCAATCTCACATCGAAAATCAATGATGTCAGATCAACCGTTGCGGCGGGGGAGCGAAATTGCTCAGTCTCCCCCGGCCAGCTCTTCCCATTCTCATTTTTACGGACAAGCATCAGCTTCATTGTCCACTCTATACAAAAAAATCAGGAAAAATGGGTTCTACGCCCATCTTCCTGATTTTATTTGCTTTTTGTGGGCACTTGTCCCACACGCATTACCTTGACCGTCTGGATTCCCATACATTAAGAACTTCACGTGCTACGCGTTCCCACGTAAAACGCTCCTCTGCCAATCGTCTTCCGCTGCTTCCCATACTCCGCTGCAAGTCACGGCTGGCGAGTAATTTACTCAGCTGCGTTGAGAACGAAAGTGGATTTTCTGGCTCTTCTACGAGCAAGCCATTTCCTCCGATGATGACCTCCGCATTTCCACCACGCTTTGTTGTGACGAAAGGCAACCCTGCCGCCATCGCTTCGTAGTGGACACGTGCCAACGGCTCCTCCCATTGCGACGGACAAACAAAGATATCTCCAGCCCAAAACCAATGGTGAATATCCTCTGCTGCAACAAAACCGGTTGTAATGACCGGTATCGGAGATCGATCCGCCAATGAGCGTACATAAGCAACATAGTCACTGACTTTATCTACCCCGTACCATGAGCCCCCGACCAATACAAGCGCAATATTGGAGTGCTGACGATGCAGATCGTTCATCGCCCTCACCAAAATATCCGCTCCTTTTTTCGGCGTAAGTCTACCAACAAACAGGATGACCTGTTTGTTTCCAAGATTATGCAACGCTCGCAGCTCTTGTCTGATTTGTCGTGCAGCCTGAGATTTCTCCCAAGGGACAAACGTTTGCAAATCCACTCCAGAATAGATGGTACGCAGCTTCCCTGCAGATTCTGGATAGAGAGAGCCGATTACTCGCCCTACGTAATCACTGATCGTAATTATCGTTTCCGTTTCGGCAATTGTCTTTACCGCAATTTCTGGGTCAATTTTCGCCAGATCAAACATATCATTGTGCATGCTCAGCATAATCCGAGCATTCGGACAGACTTCTCGAATCATTGGCACCAAGCGTGGTCGATTGAAAACATGAATCACATCATACGTATTCGCTTGTAAAAATTTGATCACTTCTTCGGCATAGGCTTCAAATAACCCCATACCATTTACCCGTGCATAACGGACATTGCCAACCTGCTCATCCAGAGGTAAGGAAGGATCTGTTGTCCCTAGTACCGTCAAATTGTGACGTTGCCCTAGAAAATCTGCTATTCCAGCAATATAGGTTTGAATCGCACCCCCTCGTACTGGAGGCACGGGCAACTTTTCCGTGCATATCATAACTACTTTCATCGAAATTCTCCTTTCCTCATACGGCTTATTACCTGCCTCTAGCCACTTTCAATCCTTTTTGGGCACGCGGCTTCTGTGCCCGTGCATTTGCCATTTTCCGGCTGGGAGCAGCCACTTTTGAATAGGCGAGTGCTTTTGAGACTGGTGCACGCTGAGTCTTTGCAGGAGAAACGGCCCGCTTGGCAGAGCTTGCAGATTTCTTGCGGTATTGACTGAGTTTCGCCACTTCTTGTTTTCCGGCCTTTGCTTTGCGCAGTGGCTCAGAAGCACTTTTTACTTGTGAAGCTTTGGCTTGAACAGCCTTTGTTTTGGGTTTAATCACTGGCTTTTGTGCACTGGCAGTAAAGGATACTTTTTTCTGCGCAGCTTGCTTGGCACTTGTATCTGCTTTTTTGCCAACAGCTTTTTTGGTCTTCGTGTTTTTCAAATTGCGCTTTGCCAAGTGTGGTGTGAGATCGATGACTTTGGATGTAGTAGACGGTTTCGCAGAAGGCTTTTGGAGTCTCGCTGCTGGCGCAGTTTCCGTACCTTCTTGTGGTTGGACTTGCGCTTCGGTAGCCATTTGTTCCTGTGCGACGCCAGCTTTCCGTTTGTTTCGTGAACGCCCTCTAGGTTTCGCTTTTGATTCTTGGGCCGTGAACGCTTGCACTTGTTCTTCGATCGCAGCAACCGGTTCAGCGCTCACTTCCTCTACACTTTCAGCAGAGATTTTTTCGCTCTTTTTCTTCTTGCTGCTGGCTGTCGATTTTTTATCACTAGCCTTTTCCTTTTTACTTGATGCCACTTTGCTATCTTTACTTGCAGATTTTTTCTTGCTGACCTTGATCGTTGTCTTGGTTTTCGTATCCATTTCTGCGGCAGGTGCGGTAGAAGCAGCAGTATCGCTTTGCTCTTGTGGCTGCAGCACCCAGCTCTGCTGATCCCAGCTAACATCCGATGCCTGCATTTGTGATTCACGCGCTGCCAGCAATTCCTCGTAGTTTCCGGACGGGTAATTCGTTACGTCTTTTGCCAGCTCTGCCAGAGCCTGACTCTTGGTTTGGTCTGTTGCCAGTACACGCTGCAAGATCGAATCTGCCTCTGTATTCAAGAAAGTTACCGGGTCGAAGAACATTTCTTTCAAATGCTTGTAAAATTCATTGGGCATTGCCATATCTATTAACAAAACTTCAAATGACTCTTTGTCCAGAGGATTTGCTTTATGATAGGCTTCGATCATACCCCTCATCCAGCCTACATCCCAAGTACCCATATCATCCATCGTGCTTGTGATGAGCTTGCGCAGGTCCCGGAAAGGCAAATCGTACGAAACCCCATCCAGGTCGATTACCCATAAGCCTCCTGGGCCATTTTGCCCGTTTGACCAACCATAATCCTGGTGAACGAGTCCCCAATGCGGCTCGCCCATCGCAACCATTTTAGGATAAGCGGATGTTTTTAACCGTTCCAATGTTTCTTTTGCCTGTTGTTCGTACTGATCGGCCACGGCTAAAATGGACTTACTTGCAACTGTTTCCGGGTAGGCCTTTGCCATCTCGCGCATCCAGCCAATTTTCTTCGCAATTTTTTGATAGTAGTTCGGCCAGCGATACAGGCGAGAAGAGTTTTTCGCACCGAGTGGTGGTACGTAGCCTTTCGTATGACGGTGAAATTCACCGAGTCCATAACAGAGCTCTTGTGCACCTGCCAAATCTACCTTGTTCGCGGGTTGCAGTGGAATCCAGTCAGTGACAATCCACAGCTTTCCACCCATTTCTACAAATAGCTTCCCATCTTTTGCTGGTATAAGTGCTGCGACCCTTGCTCCTTGCTTGACGACATAATCTTGTAATCCTACACTGTACAAGCTGCGTTCTGGTGTACGATGCAAGACTTTCAAGCTGCGAGGACCCTTGTCTGTCTCAATGCGCCAAATAGCCCCACCCTTATCCGGCTTTGATGTGATCAGAGTCCTACTATGAACGGTCATATCGTATTGCTGGCTGACCAAATCCGCCAGTTGGTCTACTTCTGGAGGCACTTGCATATCCCAGTCGACAGGAGTTGCTTGGGTTCCATCCCGGGTATCCCATGGCTTAATCATGTACTGTTCCATACCATTCCCCCCCGTATTCCTTTTCTAAAAGCACGGTTCATTCTTAATAAGCTATTCGCTGAATTTTGAACCCGAAACGGACAAATATCTAAGTATTCCTGTCCCCAGTAAATTCCATATTGCAGACAAAAAAAGCCTTGACCCGCTGAAACAGACAGGTCAAGGCATCCACCCTAAATCATTAGTAATTCTCGAATTTCTTGCTCCGTTAATGCAGACAAAGCTTCTTGTCCTGGTTGAATAACCTCTTCAATGAGATTTTTCTTTTTCTGTTGAAGCTGATACATCTTTTCTTCCATCGTATCCTGTGCAACCAGGCGAATGACTTGTACGATTTTCTTTTGGCCAATTCGGTGGGCTCGATCTGCTGCCTGCTGCTCTACGGCCGGGTTCCACCAGAGGTCGTACAAAATAACCGTATCTGCCCCCGTTAGATTCAGCCCGGTCCCCCCAGCCTTCAATGACATGAGAAACAAATCTCGCTCTCCATTGTTAAATCTATTGCATAGCTCAACCCTCTCTGCCGTTGGCGTATTGCCATCGAGATAGAAAAACGGCACTCCTGTATACCCTAGCTCTCTCCCGATCATCCCGAGCATCTGAGTGAACTGGGAGAATACGAGCACTCGCTTCCCTGCGCTTCTGCACTCCTCCACAATCTCAAGCAGCTGCTCGAATTTGGCAGAACTCCCCTCGTAGTTATCAACAAACAATGCAGGATGACAACAAATCTGGCGCAGCCGCGTTAAGCCAGCCAAAATTTTTATGCGATTTTTTTGGAAGCTGTTATCTTGGAGATGCAGCAAGGTTTCTTGTTGCAGCTGTGCCAAATAGGCCACATACAGCTTCTTTTGATCAGGCAGAAGCTCAGACGCTTGTAGAGTCTCGATTTTTTCTGGCAGCTCTTTTAGCACATCACTTTTCACCCGCCGCAGCAAAAAAGGACGCGCTCGTTTCGCCACGACTTCCCTGGGCAAATCATGAAATGCTTTTCTGCTCGGAAAAAGCTCTGGAAACACCGCATCATAGATTGACCACAGCTCCTCCAGTCTATTTTCGATCGGGGTTCCCGTGAGCGCAAAGCGATACTGAGCCTGTAGACTTTTCACAGCATTGGCGGTTTGGGTCGTGTGATTTTTGAATGCTTGTGCCTCGTCCAGGATCAGGGTATGAAAAGGCTGCTCCACATATTGCTCACTGTCGCGGCGAAGCAGTGGGTAGGAAGTAATAATCACATCTGCTTCGGATACATCCTGAAGCAATTGATTGCGCTGGGTTTTGTTTCCGTCGATGATGACTGTGCGTATCTCTGGTGCAAACTTTTTTAATTCATTTCGCCAGTTGTATACGAGAGAGGCAGGAGAGACAACCAATGCAGGCCGCTCCTCGCTTCTTATTTCTGGCAGTACAGAGAGGAGGAAAGCGATGCTTTGCAATGTCTTGCCCAGCCCCATATCGTCTGCCAGAATCCCACCAAATCGATAGTGTGCCAAAGTCTTTAACCATTGAAACCCGAATTTTTGGTAATCACGCAGAATCGGTTCCAGCAAATCCGGTAGTGGAAAGTCGAGATGATCGGGATTTCGCATATGATCCAGCATTTGACGAAAGGATTTTCCCAGTTGAATTGCTTTGCCATGTCCGGGCGCATCCATGACATGAAGCCCACGAACAACAGGAATGCGGGCATATGCCCCTTGCACATCACGGCTCTCGATACCCATTCCATCAATAAAATCGGACATTTCCTGAAATGCCTCTGATTCCAATGGGAGGAGCGCTCCATTTGGCAGCTTATGATATTTTCGTTTTTCTTCCAATGATTGTATTAAATGGCGGATCTCTGATGCCGGGACGCCATCCAGTTCAAAAGAAAGCTCCAACCAATTGGTGCGTGCTTTCACATCAACGACTACCTTTGGTATGGCATGTCCCGTGTGCAATCGAACTTTTACAGCAGTCGTCGCATACACACTCACAAGCTTTTCCAGCTGCGGAACGACATGATATAAAAAATCGTACTCTGCCTCTTCATCTTGTAAAAAGAAGCCGCCTTCCGTTCTGGAAAAAGCGCTTCTCTCCATGATATCCAGAATTTGTCTTTCCCCTTCCCCATCTCTCATCAGGATCAGGTCAGTACCGCGTTGCTGTTGCCCCAGCTCCAGAGGATTTATGACAATATCACCATACTGAAATTCGAGCCCCGCCAGCAGGCGATCTCTCACTCGATCCAGGAACAGCTTGGCTTTTAGCTTGGTTTGCACGATTCGATCTGAGACAGAGCGGGCGATGTGGACACTCCCAAGGTTCATCAGTCCCGGAACTACCTGGACCATGAAAGCTTCCATTTGCTCAGAGGAAATAGGAATGCTCTCTCTTCTATGCTTCTCCAGCAATTGCTTCAGTCCGGCAAGACGGCTACACTGCTCTGCTGCGACGGTCAGCAGCTTGCCATCGATCAAGAGGGCACGATACGATTCCATGACCGTAATATTGTCCAATCCATGCACTTCCAGCTGGTAATCCTCTTCTGCCGATTGGTCAAAGGTATACTGAATCGGAATAGGACCTTCAAACATCTCTAAGGGAACAAACACACCGTCTCCCCTCTCGATTTGTATGGCTTTTGCAGCCACAAGTGCGGGAAGAAGCGGCTCCCAGGAGTTAGGTGGGACAAGCAACATCCGCTCGCCACTTATGCTATTCGCTGTTGGCAGGCTGGTCGTTGTTTCCCGATACACATTTTCATGTTGGTATATCCTGATTAACTGCTGCAATATCGCATCATCTTCCTTTTGAAAACGATGCAGCTGTGGGTCGTACGTGAAATGATTGGAGAAAACAAACGCCTCTCGCTTGTGCAGGCGCTCCAAAAACTCTCGAATTTTTTTCACAATGTACAGCCTCGTGGCTCCGACCTTCAGCTCGATACCAAACATGAGCTTGCGATAGCCGTAGGTGAAAATTTTACATGAGAATTCTACGTCTAGGCATATTCTCGTATCACGCAAAGCACTGGGCGAGCTACTCGGTCGAGGTCGTTTGGCTTCAAAAAGACTAAGCACCCCACTCGTTAGTTGCTCCTGTTTGGACAAGCTACTAGTTGAAGCCATTTCATCGTTCACATACTGTCTTGAAGCTAGAGCAGAGTTTGTGGGACGATCACGAACCATATCCTTTATTTGCAGCAGCACGCCAGCCACATGCTGACAGTACTGATCATAAGAGCGGAGTCTGGGACAGGTGCAGGAAGCCTCCATGACACTCCCATCCATCTCTAAATGAACCTCATAATTGATGTTTCCTACTATTACAGTCGCTTCAACAGCAAGCGGTTGCGGATCGTAGTGGTTAATCGTGACTCTTCTTGCGCGATAGTAGGCTTTTCCTTTTTCATAGGAAATCCGCCCACATAATGCTTTGATGACTTGATCACTTAGTGTAAAGCTCATCGTCCTTACCCTTTCTTTTCAAACGGTGTATCTAAATGATAACAGATCGAGAAAAAAAACGCTTGAACCGAAGCATATTCGCGTCAACTCGTATAGTAATCGAGTAGGAGGGGGTGGCTAGCCCCCGTCCTCTCACACCACCGTACGTACCGTTCGGTATACGGCGGTTCATCT
>NZ_JAWRXI010000342.1:0-247 GCF_046535075.1 Brevibacillus sp. SIMBA_040 | reverse complement strand
ATACAGGCATCGAGCTATTAAGGGGTTGGGGTGTCTCAACATATTTATAATAATCTAAAAACAGGCTCAGTGGTTATGGGCGTAAGGATACGGCTCCCTAGCGAGAACTTCAGCTATAAGCTTCACAAGATAGTTGATACTATGGGCTGATTTGGTTTACTAATAAGGAAAATAGAATGAGTTTTGTCGCCGGTACATTAGTACATACAGATAAAGGTTTGATGCCAATACAAGACATTAAAGTTGG
>NZ_JAWRXI010000341.1:0-248 GCF_046535075.1 Brevibacillus sp. SIMBA_040 | reverse complement strand
ATAATGAGTATGGCTCATTCTGGACGCCTGTCGACAATGGCTGCCTTCTATCGCTGGCAAGCCAGCTCTCACAGAAAAGCAAACGGGGCCGCTACAGGTATTTGAGCCACGCCAAGTCACGGCGCCGAGCCTTGAGCGCTGCAAACCAGCGTACCGGCGGATACAGCGCCAAGGGCAGCAGCAATGCCACCAGCCAAATAGCGCCGATGCTGTCGAAACCGAAGTAGTTGCCGCGATTTAGCCCAAAC
>NZ_JAWRXI010000340.1:0-248 GCF_046535075.1 Brevibacillus sp. SIMBA_040 | reverse complement strand
ACGGCATAAGTCGATGCAATCGCCAAAGCCAGGGTGCTGAATTTCAAGCGGGCAGCATTACTCAGATTCATCAGTAAATGGCCTCTGGCTGGTCAGTCACGGCGCCGGCGGTCTGAGGCAGATCCTGCCGCTTGCCGTGATTGAGCGCGGTGTTGAATTTTTCGGCGAGCGAATCCAGCGAACCTTTCAGACTGTTGAACTGCTCGACGGTAATACCGGTGGGCTGATCGCCCGTCTTGTCGGGGGTG
>NZ_JAWRXI010000339.1:0-248 GCF_046535075.1 Brevibacillus sp. SIMBA_040 | reverse complement strand
AGAAGCGCGTACGGCCTTCCTTCCTGAGACAAAGAACGGGACAACCCGGAA
The DNA here is from genome assembly GCF_046535075.1 of Brevibacillus sp. SIMBA_040. Classification (NCBI taxonomy): domain Bacteria; kingdom Bacillati; phylum Bacillota; class Bacilli; order Caryophanales; family Paenibacillaceae; genus Brevibacillus; species Brevibacillus sp. SIMBA_040. Next base: position 197 of record NZ_JAWRXI010000339.1, on the reverse strand, counting down.
GGTGCCGCTATCCACGCGGGCGGCTGAGGCTCTGACGTGGTGCCCGCCACCCCATAAGCGGGGTGGTCGGAATGAAACCGTCGTTCAACCGAGTGCCTGCCGGCGCGGCGGTGAGTTGGACCCACCTGTCGACGCTTGGTCCGATCGCTCGCTGCGTTAGCGACGCGGCGCTGATGCTTACCGTGATGGCTCGCCAG
>NZ_JAWRXI010000338.1:0-249 GCF_046535075.1 Brevibacillus sp. SIMBA_040 | reverse complement strand
GTTGATTTTCACTACTGCCACAACCCCCGGTGACGGAACAAACGTTTTGGAAAAATCATTAGCACATGAGAGAAACGACATCGCGGACAACGTTACAGCCACCAAAGCTCTGACAATCTACACAAATCACCCCGCGATAAGCATGGTTTCGACAACCGATCTTGCTAAAAAAGCACCAGCCTAAAATTTGTGACTCGCGGCCACGTGCAATTCTTATGGATTTAATGGTCGCATTGATCGCTCTCCCAC
>NZ_JAWRXI010000337.1:0-249 GCF_046535075.1 Brevibacillus sp. SIMBA_040 | reverse complement strand
GCGGCTCAGACGCTCCGGATGCTGGACGTCCTGCTGGCCGAAGCCGGTATCCACCAGAATCAGGCCATTGGTGCCGGTTTCGATCAGAACACAGTGACACACAACCGACGCGGTCAATCCACGGCTGTAACCGTCGAACAAAGCCCTACCCAAAGGGCACATACATCCGCAATTTAAATGATGCACGCGCATGTCAAACCTTCCCCGCACCGTATGTGTTCGGCGAACCTTATTGGTCGACCCGGCCTA
>NZ_JAWRXI010000336.1:0-249 GCF_046535075.1 Brevibacillus sp. SIMBA_040 | reverse complement strand
ATTTCAAACAACTTGAATCGTTGCCCCGGCGCGAGCGGGCGTGCCGTTTCTATCGAAATATCGATTTATGTGATGCGGGCGACACGCAGGATCAATTATCGAAACGAGAGAGACATGGAAGTCGACACGCCGAAAAACGCCACCGTTTTCAACGGTAGTCGTCAATCACGAGGAACAATACGCTATCTGGCCGGACGAGTAGCCTGTGCCGGAAGGGTGGCGGGCGCCGGGCGCGTCGGGAGCCCGGAC
>NZ_JAWRXI010000025.1:0-89500 GCF_046535075.1 Brevibacillus sp. SIMBA_040 | reverse complement strand
TCCATTGCTTGATCTGCTCTTTTGACATCATAAAAATCTCCCAACCTTTCTAATACTAATTGTAGTTTAGAGGTTGAAAGTTTACACAAATTATTTTACAGACTCGAGCTATATGATATTACGTCAGCAAACCCAATGGGCAGCCAGTTTGCATGCAGTAGTCGATTTTCCAGTACCTTGCTAATTTTAGCCATCGTTTTGAGCCTACTTTTGCAAATGCACTTGCTCAGTGATTTCTAGAGAGTGGATATGCTCAATTAATTGATGGGCGCGTTCCAACTTATCACAACTTTTCTGACGAGGATCGGTTGTGGTGCTTGAAGGAAAAAAATTCCGTTTGCAGTACCTTTATTAACGAGGAGATTTGACCGTGGCCAAGTGAAAACGAAAATAATTCATAAAATTATCTTAGTAAAAAATTTTTCAAGGTATTTTTCTATCTCTTCAATTGAATTTATAGAAAATTTTTTATCAGTATAACTTATAAGGCCCTCATTTATGCACTGAGCTATTGAACGATTTAAACTTCTAATTGGTGCACAGACCTCACTTGATAAAATTTGCTTTGTAAGGTTATCTAAATCACCAATTTGATAATGATTATGTATACGTAATAAGATACGATCTTTAACTGTTAGCAGTGATAACTTTGCCGCAGTATCTGAGCTTAAAATTAATTTTGAGGCAAGTTGTTTAATTATGTAAAAATTGAAATATAAGGAAGACATCGTTCCCTCATAACTTTGTCTATTAACTTCTGCTATACCTGTGGTTAGAATATAAAGATAATCATTTTGTTCATAGGGTGAATAATAAGGCTACCTTTCTTGTTTATGTCGTAAAACGATTAAACTATAGTGTATATACTGGATATTTGTGAGTATATTTCATGTCTTTACAAAATAAAGGTGCTTCTTCATTTCTTCTTGCTTTTAAATTTCTATCATATGAAAATGCTTTGCTGACTAATTTTGAACAAGTATCACTTTGAGCTTTAAAGAAATAAAAAGAATAGGCAACTCTACATTGAATACTGTAAAGTCACCTATTCTGACTAGTTAAGTGAATTCCATTTTGTTGGCGGGACCCATCTTCAAAAAATTAGCAGAATGAATTTATAGGATCAGTTATCCTAATATGCTATAATTTGGAAATACAGTAAAGTAAATCATCTCCATTTTTGATTTTTTAAAGGAGTTAATGATTATGGTTAAATCTAATAAACAAATGCTAATACTATATTCACTGCTATTATCCGTAAGTTTAGAAATTGTAGGTTGTAGTGATACCCAACCCCAAAGGGAAGATAGTCAGATTCAGGAAATGCAAGATCATAAAAAGGAACAGATAGATGAACAAGTCAAAGACGTAGATCCTATTAGCGATGAGAATTCAAAAGATTTAGATCCAATAGTGAAAAAGCTAGCAATAGGTCAATCAGTTGCTCAAGTGCAAGAAATGTTCGGGGAAAAATACGAGCTTGTAAACGATGCAGATACAAATACAGTTATTTGGAGATTCGATTTTTCCCAGAATACTGATTATAAATTTCCGAATGAGAAGAAATGGCTACAAAATATGAATGTAGATGTTGCTGATCTTGACGGTTTATTAAAAGGAGTTATTGATTCCCAATTGTTCATAAAATTTGATGATGAGGATAAGGTTAGTTCATTTAGTTACTATTTTAAAGGGATTGATAATGATATTAAAGTAAGGCATATATTTGAAGATGGTACTATTAAGGAAGAAGGAATTTAAAAGTTAGACCCTGGAGATTTAATTCTTTAGGGTCTATTTGAGCGTGACAATGGAAAATCAGTAAAAATAGTGATGTCATCCAAGACAGAGACAGTTGGTCATTATCACTCAAAACTCTTCCTCAAACAATAAAGAAGGAACCACCTGTCGAGGATAAGAAAAGAAGTAAACTCTTATCCCCTTTTGCAAATAAGCGAGATCTGCAAACGGCACATGTTTGAACATGTAGAAAATGAACCATCGATCAGTCGGGAGCATGCTCATGGTCGCCTTATTAGGGCCTGTCTGGTCATTTCGCAATCGAGCGGACTTGTAATGTATACAATCGCAGAAGCAATTTGGGTGGATTAAGAAGTTGGAGAAAAGATTGGTTCCGTTTAATCGCATTCTTTCGGTGAAATAGTTGCGTACAAGGAAAATGGTATTATATTCATTTTCAACAGTTCCTCTGAGCCCAAGCTTCGTCAGGGGCTTTTTTTTATTCAATGATTCAATCAAACAAGCATAACCTCACTGTGCCCCAATCAGCAGAGTAGACAGTTTCACATCCCAGAAGAGCTTTTACCCACCCCTCCGATTTAAAGACAGTTAAAAGACTTGTCTCTTAGTAGTGTGACAACATAAAATAGCGACATAAAGTTTTGAATAGTTTGTTTATTTCAAATAAGGAGGAATTGGTGTGAGAACAATACAAGAGCTTGATCAAAAAATGATTCGCCCTTCTGATCAATTGATACAGTCTATGGCGAGGATGGACGGTGATCTGATGATTTTAGGTGTTGGCGGAAAGATGGGACCAAGCCTGGCGAAGCTGGCCCAAAAGGCAATTGAAAAGGCTGGTGTAGAGAAAAAGGTGATCGGAGTTTCGCGTTTCTCTGCGGGTTCCCTACAATCTGAACTGCAAGAAGCGGGTATCGAGACGATCGCCGTAGATTTGTTGAACGATCAAGAATTACAATCTCTGCCTTCTGTGAAAAATGTCATCTTCATGGCTGGACAAAAATTTGGTACAACCGGCAATGAGTCGCTTACCTGGGCGATGAATACGTATTTGCCGGGAAGAGTGGCAGAAAAGTTCCGCGAGTCGCGGATTGTCTCCTTTTCAACAGGGAATATTTATCCACTGTCGCCTGTACTCCAAGGAGGTTCATCTGAAGATGCGACGGTGGGGCCTATAGGTGAATATGCACAATCTTGCTTGGGGCGGGAGCGAATTTTCAGCTACTTTTCCCAAAAATACGATATCCCCATGCTTCACTTTCGCTTGAACTACGCGATTGATATGAAATACGGCGTTCTGCTAGAAATTGCCAAGGCCGTATATGAGCGTCGTTCTCTCGATTTGAGAATGGGGCAAGTAAACGTAATCTGGCAGGGAGATGCCAATGAAATGGCCATTCGCTCCTTAGAGCTATGTAGTACACCTCCGCAGCTCTTGAACGTTACAGGTCCCGAAACAACTTCTGTACGCTGGCTGGCCGAGCAATTTGCTTCGCGCTTTCACGTAGAGCCTGTTTTCGTAAATCATGAGCAAGATACGGCCTTGCTGAGCAACGCATCCAAAGCCCACCAGCTGCTTGGTTACCCGCGCGTTTCTCTTGGTCAGATGATCGATTGGACAGCAGAATGGGTAGCTGCGGGAGGAGAGACAAGTAATAAACCTACGCACTTCCAAGAGAGAAAGGGGGAATTTTAAGATGGCAAGAGAACTAAAGACAGCTCTCCACAAAAAGCTCATGGAAGGAGTCGTCATTCCAGCACATCCGCTGGCCCTGGATCAAACAGGGCGCTTGGATGAAGCACGGCAGAGAGCCTTGACCCGTTATTATGTCGCGTCAGGAGCTGGCGGAATTGCGGTTGGAGTGCATACGACACAGTTTGAGATTCGGGAAAAAGAGATCAATTTGCTAGAACCGGTGTTGCACCTCGCCGCCGAAGAGATTGAACAATTGGGCAAGGCCGATTCCTTTTTGAAAGTAGCGGGTATTTGCGGACCGACAACACAAGCCATAGTTGAGGCTGAAGTAGCGGCAAAGCTGGGCTATGATTTGGGACTTGTCAGTATGGGAGGGCTTCATGATTATTCCGAAGTAGAGCTGTTAAAAAGAGTAGAAGAGATTGCGAAAATCATCCCGATCTTTGGATTTTACCTGCAGCCCTCCGTTGGGGGAAGAATCCTCAGCTATTCTTTTTGGAAAGAGTTCGCTGAAATTCCCGGTGTGATGGCAATCAAAATGGCACCGTTTAATCGATACCAGACACTTGATGTCGTACGAGCGGTATGCAGCTCTACTCGTTCTGACCAGATCGCTCTTTATACAGGAAATGATGACAATATCGTCGCGGATTTACTCACCACGTACCGTTTTCAGATCGACGGGAAAACAGTCGAGAAAAGCATCGTAGGCGGCTTGCTCGGTCATTGGGCCGTATGGACAAAGAGCGCGGTCGACCTTTTGGAGCGTGTGAAGCGGGCAAAACAAACAGAAAGAGGTATTCTCGAGTTGCTGCAAGAAGGGCAGGCGATTACGGATGCCAATGCTGCCTTTTTCGACCCGGCTCACGACTTTGCTGGCTGCATTCCTGGCATTCACGAGGTCCTTAGACGGCTAGGCTTGCTGGCAGGACGTTGGTGCCTCAATCCGGATGAAGAGCTGTCCGCGGGGCAGATGGAGGAAATCGACCGTGTCTATCGAGATTACCCAGCATTGAACGACGATGCATTTGTGGATGAGCATTTGGCTAGCTGGCTTTCTGTAAAACCTACATCGGTTTAAGAAAGGGGATCTTTCGTGTGGAACAATTGGAATCGAATGTCCAAAAGCACAAGAGGGCAACATCGTTGGTGAAATCACTCGGTCCGGCTATCATTACGGCTGCCTTGGTAGTCGGACCAGGGAGCGTCACCTTGACCTCCAAAATCGGCGCTATGTATGGGTACAGCTTATTATGGGTCATTGTTGTTTCGGTCCTCTTTATGATGTGCTTTACCGAGATGAGTGCAAGAATCGGAATGGCAACGAATCAGTCCCTTTTGACAACCATTCGGGTAAAATGGGGGAGAGCGGCATCCATTATTATGGGATTGGGATGCTTTTTGGTCACCTCGACGTTTCAAGGAGCGAATGTCATCGGTGCGGGTGTGGCTCTCTCGAGCTTGGCAGGAGGATCACCCAAAGTCTGGGGCACTCTCTTTACACTATTGGGAATCGCCATCTTATTTTATCGGAACTTTTATAAAATACTGGAAAAACTGATGCTAGTGTTGGTAGGAATCATGCTCTTCTCATTCTTGTGTACTGTAGTTGTTATCAGACCTAGCTTCAGCGGTATTTTTTCGGGTCTGGTGCCGCAAATTCCCGATGGATCGGCGATTCTCATCATCGGGTTGGTTGCAACAACATTTACGGTGGTCGGTGCTTTGTACCAGTCGTATCTCGTTCAGGAAAAAGGATGGACAGCCATCCATGCAAAAGAGGGCTCTCGTGAAAGTTATACGGGTATTATTTTGTTGGGAATCATCTCTGCTTTAATTATGATCAGTGCTGCAGCTGTACTAAAGCCCCAAGGAATCCAAGTGAATGCAGCGACCGATATGGGAAAGGCACTGGAGCCGTTGTTTGGTAACTGGGCGATGATCGTCTTTATGATTGGATTATGGGGTGCTGCCTTTTCCTCTCTCACAGGAAATGCAGCAATTGGCGGGGTAATGCTCGCAGATGCGTTTGGCTTTGGAAGCAAGCTGGAGAGCAACATCGTTCGCTACTTTATTATGGCAGTGATGGTTCTCGGGGGAGTCGTTGCCCTCGTCTTTGGCAAAATTCCTGTCCAGCTCATCATGATCACGCAACCGATCACAATCGTCGTAGTCCCGCTGATTGGCTTGGCATTATTTTTACTTGCTAATGATAAAAAAATCATGGGTGACTTGAAAAATACACCAATCAAAAACGGAATTACGATCTTGGCTTTGCTGTTCCTGGTTGTTCTAGCCGTGAAGACAGTCAACGACCTTTTCTTTTCATAGATAGTAGAACAAGCAGGCGAGGAGAAGGGGAGAACGATGCAAAATACAATCAAAATCGGTGTCATCGGACCTACCATCATAGTGGAAAAAATCAGAGAAGCACTCAAATCATTCCCTAACTTCAAACCTGTATTTCGAGCGTCCAATGAAATTTTGGACGCTTCTGCCTTTGCCCAGGAACTGATGGACCAAGTTGAGGTCCTGCTCTTTTCCGGCTATTACCCGTACAAAATAGCAAAAGAGAAAGTCGACTTTACGCTCCCTGTTCACTATATTCCTTTGACAGGGACGGGACTCTTTCGTTCATTGTTTCGCTTGTACCATCATCGCAAAATGCAGCGACTTAGCGTCGACTCTTTCCTGAGTCAAGGGGTTAACCAAGTGCTGCAGGAGGTAGGTGAGCCGTTTACAATCATCCATTACTATGAGGGCATTCCCTTTCAAATCGAGGAAATGGTTGCTTTTCATCGGGAAAAGTACGAGCAGGGAGTAAGCGACGGGGCACTTACCGGGGTTAAAAAAGTAGCAGACGAGCTGACACGGCTGAACATTCCCAATGACTGGGTAGTACCGACCGTTCAGGATATTTCTGTATCTCTGGAGCGTGCTCTTCTCTCCACGGAAAAGCGGCGTAATAAGGACTCTCAAATTGTTTTTGGGATCATCCAGATTGATGACTATCGTGAGCTGGTGGAAAAAAGCACCTCAGAGCATGGTGTACAGCGACTGAAGCTAGAGATTCAGCGCATGTTTTTGGATTACGTCGGCTGTTTAGAGGGGCATTTGACCAGTCTGGGTGGCGATGAGTATTTATTCGTGACGACAAGGGGGATTTTTGAACGTGAAACCCGAGGCTACAAAACAATCCCAATCTTATTGGAAGCAAAAAAGACGTTAGGGGTTTCACTCAGTATCGGAGTTGGCTTTGGACAGTCGGCTAATGAAGCGGGAACACATGCGCGGTTAGCATTGAGGCAGTCGAAAGAATTCGGGGGAGACATCTGTTTTATCGTACGTGAAGACAGAAGCGTAATTGGGCCCGTCGAAATGTCTCATCCCATGATTTACGAGCTTTCGATCACAGACGAAACGATTTTGGCGAGAGCCGGGAAGGCAGGGATGACTGCCTCCTATATGAGCAAGCTGATGGCTCAGGTGACCCGTCTGGGAAAAATCGAGTATACCGCGCAGGAACTAGCAGCGATCCTGGGCGTAACGATTCGCAGCTCTCATCGGATTTTGTTACAGTGGCTCGATGCCGAGCTGGTGGAGATCGTCGGGATCGAGAAGATTTCGGTGAAGGGCAGGCCAAGGCAGATATATCGGCTCAGCTTTGTGGATGAATGGGGAATCAAAGAAAACTAGCTTGTCCAAAGTGATGGTTGCCCATAAAGGAGCACTCTGGTTAGATGTCACCATGTTTGGGAAAACAGCACACGGCTCTATGCCTCATCATGGCATCAACGCCATCCATGTAATCCACCGTTCTCTAACCGAGCTGAATCACTTTCAATTGGAGCATGTACCCCATGCGATTCTGCGGCTCTACCATGAACATCGGCATGATTGGTGGCAAAGTGAGTCCCAAATTTCGTCGCGGATCAATGCAGTATCACTCTGATATCCGGACGGTTCCAGAAAAAATCACGCCAAGATTCTCGAAGAAATAGAACAGCTCGATAGGCATGCAAGTGAGAGTCTATCTGCTTCTTTTCAAGTAAATGGACTGGTAGTAAAAGGAGGAGAATGGTATGGGGAATGAGCTGCGAATTGGCATGGTAGGATTGGATACGTCGCATTGTGAGATGTTTACCGAGCTTTTGCACGATCATCTGCATCCATATCACGTTGCTGGCGGAAAAATTGTTGCGGCGTACCCGGGCGGTTCGCCTGATTTCGAATTAAGCGCTTCTCGGGTAGGGGGAATCACGAGCACCTTGTGTGATCAATATGGGATAAACATCGTTGCATCCATAGAAGCAGTCGCACAGCAGTCTGATGCAATACTGCTCACATCGGTAGATGGGCGTATTCATTTGGAGCAGTTTGCCTTGCTCGCTCCTTTTGGCAAACCGGTGTTTATCGACAAACCGTTCGCGACGTCTTACCTGGATGCACTCAAACTGATAGAAATTGCGCAGATTCACCAGGTGCCGCTCATGAGCTGCTCTTCCCTACGTTTCGCAGAAGGCATCGTGAATGCGATCATGAAGAGCGGCGAAGATCCGATTACCGGTGCTTATTGCTACGGACCTATGCCACTGGAGTCAGCCCTGCCTGGTTTGTTTTGGTACGGAATTCATTCGGTGGAGATGCTTTTCACGATACTCGGCCATGAATGCCTAAGTGTAACGGCAGTAAAAAATGATGAGTTCGAGGTCATCACAGGGCAATGGGGGGATGGGCGAACCGGAGTGATCCGGGGCGATCGTACGTGGAACAAAACATTTGGGGCACTCCTCCATCACAGGGAGCATGCTTCTTTTGTCGATGTGCAAGCAACTCCCAAGCCTTACTACGCTAGTTTGCTAGAGCAAATTCTCTCCTTCTTTAAAACGGGGGTATCACCGGTTCCACTAGATGAGACATTAGCGATTATGCGATTTCTTGAGGCTGCCAATGAAAGCAGACTGCGAGGCGGTACAGTCCGATTGTAAGAAAGGAGAGGGAATACTCCCGGCAGCTTCGCTAAAAGTAACTCGATCCTATTCATACCTTTTCCAAAAACAAATACATGATTCTGATTCCAGTCCATATCTTCAGCTGTGAGGTTATCCCAAAAGGGCCGGACTGGATCGCTCAAGTGAAATGAGATATTGTTCGAATTTTAACCATAGATCAGGACCGACTATACAGCGGAAACGGCTACCTCACTTGGATTGAATCAATGGACCCCGTCAACCCGATTGACATTGAGCTGACATTTACCGAATGGCTGGATAAGCTCATCGAGCATGAGGGGAAGGAATTCTGGATTCCACCTTACGAAGAATAGCCACAGGCTCGGAAAATCGCGTCTTTTTTATGCTATGAAGTTACAATCTACAATCGGGAAACCCGAAACACCACAACCACAAAAAACAGCAGCTTAAATCTGGCTGCTGTTTTTTTGCGTGGATGAAGAGAACAGATTCATTTTTTCAGGGGACAGGGAGGGAGACAGGATTCACAGAGCAGTTAAACGAGATGAAGCCGTCTTCAAACAGGAAGAATCATCTGCAATTTTTTAAAGGCATTTCTGTCTGGGGGAAAATTAAATGGATGATACTATTAGGGCTATATAGTAGGACAAATTATTTACAAGATTGGAAAGGTGCTTTGAAAATTTACTCGCAAAATCAAGCTCAGGCCCGAAAAGGCATCCTTTATCGAAGATATTGGAAAAACACGCTGGTGTTGATAACCAATGGATACGATAAGGGGTGTATTTTTCTATTGGGCAGATAAAAAAATATCAAACGATAAAAAATGAAAAAAATTTTCTTCTTTTGTTGAATAAAATGAAAATTATTTATATAATCAATTTTGTATTCTCTCAAAACCCAGATTTTTTAGAATTTATTAAACAATCATTTTATGAGGGGGAAGATAACAGCAGGCAAGAAGCAGGGGGCGTCTATCATTTCTTATTTCGTAGGGAGGGTCATTTCTTTGAAAACATATCGAAAAAGAATAGCTGTTGCTGTTTTGTCTACTTTAGTGCTGCTCTCGGGCTGTGCATCAAACAATTCTGCTTCCGATTCATCCGGACAATCGCAAGCGCAATCAGGTGCCGAGAAAATGTTGATTATCGGACGAGGCGGTGACACGGTTACGCTCGATCCAGCGCAATCCACAGATGATGAAACCAACCGGGTAACCGAAGAGGTTGTGGAAACGCTCGTTACATACCAAAAGGGCACGAGTGATATCGTAGGGCTTCTCGCGAAAAGCTGGGACATCAGTAAAGACGGGACAACGGTTACTTTTCATCTGGAGCAAAATGTGAAGTTCCATGATGGAACCCCGTTTAATGCCGATGCGGTGGTGTACAATTTTGAACGCTGGTGGGATCCAGCCCATCCTTATCACAACGGAGCCTTTTCCATTTTCCAGACGGATATGGGCGGATTCAAGGGCGATGAGAAAGCAGTCATTCGCGATGTGAAAAAGGTTGACGACAATACGGTCACGGTTACGTTGGCCCATTCATTTGCTCCGTTTATCGCCATGCTATCCGAGCCACAGTACAGTATGGTCTCGCCGGAGAGCATGAAAAAGAACAATGGAGAGTTCAAGGATCAATTGGTGGGTACTGGGGCTTTTCAATTTGTGAGTTGGGCACCAAATGACAAGATCACCCTCAAGAAAAATCCGGACTACCGAATCAGCGGCCTTCCAAAGGTGGATCAGCTCGTATTCCAGGTCATCAAGGATAATACAGCCAGGTTGAATGCTCTCAAAGCAGGTCAAATCGATTTGATGGAAGGGCTCAATCCATCCGATGTCACTTCTCTGGAGAGTGATGCAAACCTGACAACCTATACCAGCCCGAGCAATAACATCGGCTACATGTTCTTCAATACGCAAATGAAGCCATTTGACAATCCGAAAGTTCGGCAGGCCATCACCATGACGATTGACAAGCAGGCCCTGATTGACGCCTTTTATTACGGAAAGGCTGAGCCGGCTGTAACGGTCTTGCCGTCCAAGAGCTGGGGCTTCAACAGTGACCTTACCCCTTATCCGGTCGATATTCCAAAAGCGAAGCAGCTGCTTGCGGAAGCAGGCTATCCAGATGGCTTCCAAACCGATTTTTGGGTCATGCCAGTTGCACGTCCGTACATGCCACAGCCTGAAAAAATCGGGGCAGCCATCCAGGCCAATATGAAGGAGATAGGGATTGAAGCCAAGATCGTCACGTTTGACTGGGCTACCTACCTGAAAAAAGCAGGGGATGGAGAGGCACCGATGGGCTTCTTGGGATGGTCCGCAGCTACGTGGGATCCGACGACCTTGATGTACACGCTGCTTCGTTCTTCCGATGTGAAACCGACGAACAATGCCAGCCTCTATAAAAATCCAGAGGTGGACAAGCTGTTGGACGAAGCCTTGCAGGTTACAGATCAGGCGAAGCGCACGGAGATGTACAAGAAGGCACAGGCAATTGTCTTTGAGGATGCACCGATGGTTCCACTCGTACACTCGACACCGGTTCGAGCTGCAAACAAAAATGTAAGCGGTTATATACCCCAGGTAACGTACGGTCCGCAGTTTACGGATGTAGATATTGCGCAATAAAAAGTGGCGCGATTTACCCGCTCAGGTGCGTATCAGCTTTTGAGCGGGTAGCTCCACTTCACTGATTTTGCACCAACAGACAATCAATAAAGAGAGGGTGTTTTCGGATGGAAATAACAACAACGGCACTGTCTGAACTGTCAGAGAAGCTACAGGAAGAGCTTGTCGGCTGGAGACGTTATCTGCATGAAAATCCGGAGCTGTCTTATCAGGAGGAAAAAACAGCCCAGTTCGTTTATGAAACCTTAGAGTCTTTTGGCGGGCTTGAATTATCCCGTCCGACAGCGACGAGTGTGATGGCAAGACTGATAGGAGATGAGCCAGGCAAAACGATTGCAATCCGCGCCGATATCGATGCGCTGCCGATTACCGAAGAAAATGATTTCGCATTCGTTTCCAAAAATCCAGGAGTCATGCACGCCTGCGGACACGATGGACATACGGCGATCCTGCTGGGGACGACCAAAATTCTTGCTTCCTTGAAGCAGCAGATTAAAGGCGAAATCCGCTTTCTGTTCCAGCATGGCGAAGAGATGGGGCCAGGGGGAGCACAAGAGATGGTGGACGCGGGTGTCATGGACGGAGTCGACAAAGTGATTGGCCTGCATCTGCACTCGCCGCTCGAAGTAGGCAATATTGCTATAACCTCTGGTGGAACACATGCCGGTTCAGATACTTTCACGATTACGGTCTGCGGAAGGGGAGGACATGCCGCACAGCCGCACGATGCTGTAGACAGTCTCGCCATTGCTGCCCAGGTCGTGACTAACCTTCAGTACATCGTCGCTCGCAATGTGGACCCGCTTGACCGTCTCGTAATATCCGTCACAAAAGTGAGAGGTGGCACAGCCAGCAATATCATCCCAGGCTCGGTACAGATGTCGGGCACTACCCGCTCCTTTAACCCGGAGCTGAGAAACAGGCTTCCCCAAATGATGGAGCAGGTCATCAAGGGAATTACCGAAGCGCATGGCGCGACCTTCGAATTTGTGTACGAATATGGGAATGATCCGGTCATCAACGACCCGGAAACGACGCAGCTGGTAAAAGAAACACTGGTAGAGGTGTTCGGGAGCGGCGCAGTACAGGAGATGATCCCGACGATGGGCGGAGAAGACTTTTCGGCTTTCCAAAAAAAAGCGCCCGGCACTTACTTCTGGGTAGGAGCAGGCAATGTCTCCAAAGGCATCATCCATCCCCATCACCACCCGCAGTTCACCATCGATGAGGATTCCCTCACGATTGGCGTAAAAGCGTTTACCAATCTTGCATTCCAGTTACTGAAATAAGGAAAGGGGAGGGAAGGCTTGAAGCCATTGTTATCCGTGCGCGGTTTGCAAACCCATTTTTTCACAGACGAAGGAGTCGTTCGATCTGTAGACAATGTTGATTTCTCCATAAACGAAGGCGAAATCCTGGGTATTGTTGGGGAGTCTGGATGCGGCAAAAGCGTGACGTCGCTCTCGATTATGGGACTAGTTGCTTCTCCGCCTGGAAAGATTGTCGGGGGAGAGATTCTGTTCGAAGGAAAGAATCTGGTTGAATTGTCATCCAAAGAGATGCGAGCAATCCGGGGAAATAAAATCTCGATGATTTTCCAGGAGCCGATGACGAGCCTCAACCCTGTGTTTCAGATTGGCGACCAATTGTGTGAAGCTATCCGGCTGCACATGAAGCTGGGGAAGAACGAGGCCAGGGAGCGGGCCATTCAATTGCTCAAGCAGGTAGGCTTGCCGCGAGCAGAGCAACTCGTCGATGAATATCCGCATCAATTGTCGGGCGGGATGCGCCAGCGGGTGATGATTGCGATGGGCATTGCCTGCAACCCGCGCTTGCTCATTGCCGATGAGCCGACGACAGCCCTCGATGTGACGATTCAGGCGCAAATTCTCGATCTGATGCGGAAAATCTCCAAGGAGTCGGGCACGGCGATCATGCTGATTACACACGACCTCGGCGTCGTGGCAGAAATGTGTGACAGAGTAGTGGTTATGTATGCGGGAAAAGTGGTCGAGCAGACGGATGTGAAAACCTTGTTCGAGAACCCACAACATCCGTATACGATCGGGCTCCTTCAGTCGATGCCGACACTCAATGAGCGAAAAGAGACGCTTTCGACCATCCCCGGAAACGTTCCGATTCCGTCGGAGTTGCCTGCTGGCTGTAAATTTGCACCACGCTGTACACAGGCCACCACTATTTGTCATAAGCAGGAGCCTGAGATGAGACAATTGGACTGCGAGCGGCCGCATGAGGTCCGGTGCTGGCTGTATCAGGAGCATTTCGCAGCTCTGGTCGCAGATTGATTGACCCAACATGGAGGCGAAAACATGACGAGAACTTTGTTGGAAGTAAATGATTTAAAAACGTATTATCCGATTGAAACAGGCGGCCTGTTTAAAAAGGAAATGAAATACGTGAAGGCAGTGGATGGAGTAAGCTTTTCAATTCAGGAAGGCGAAACCTTCGGGTTAGTCGGGGAGAGCGGTTGCGGCAAGTCCACTACGGGAAGATCGATTCTTCGACTGACTGACCCGACAGACGGAGAAGTGCTGTTTGAGGGGCAAAATCTGGTCAAAGCTTCTGAAAAGGACATGCAAGCCATCCGCCGCGAGTTGCAGATTATTTTTCAGGATCCGTTCGCCTCCTTGAATCCGAAAATGACGATTGGTCAAATTCTTGAGGAGCCGATGCTCGTACACGGGATCAAAAGTAAAGAAGAGCGCAAAAAACGTCTCAGTGAGCTGTTAGACGCTGTCGGCTTGCATCCGCTGCACGCTAATCGGTATGCCCATGAATTCAGCGGCGGCCAAAGACAGCGGGTCGGCATTGCCAGAGCGTTGGTGCTCAGGCCCAAGCTGATCATAGCGGACGAGCCAGTCTCCGCATTGGATGTAAGCGTGCAGGCGCAGGTGATCAATTTGATGCAGGCGCTGCAAAAGCAATTCAAGCTGACCTATCTGTTTATCGCCCATGATCTCAGTGTGGTTCGCCATATTTGCAACCGTGTTGGTGTGATGTATCTGGGGCGGATCATCGAACGGGGAAATAGCGAAAAGCTGTATCAAAATCCAAAGCATCCATACACGCAAGCCTTGCTGTCTGCTGTGCCGATTCCAGATCCAAACCTGCAGCGGGAGCGGATCATCCTCCAGGGAGACGTTCCAAGCCCGATCAATCCCCCTACGGGATGTACCTTTCATCCCAGATGTCCGTATGCGATGGAAATTTGTAGAACAAGTCAGCCGCAATTCAGAGAGGTCGATTCTGATCATCAGGTTGCGTGCCACTTGGTTTGAATACTTTCAGGGCATGAATACTATCCCTCATCGGGTGACGATATAACTTGAAAAAATGGGGTGTAAATAGTGATCAGGTACACAGCCAGAAGAATCTATCAGCTTCTCCCTGTCCTGATAGGTGTCTCAATCATAGTGTTTGCCATCATCCACCTGATTCCGGGCGATCCGGCACAGGTGATTTTAGGCGAGCAGGCAAACGCCGAGTCCATTCAAAAATTGAGACAGCAGTTAGGGCTTGATTTGCCATTGTACCAACAATATTTTCATTTCCTTTTGCAGATAGTGCAGGGGGATCTGGGTGTGTCACTCCTGACGCAAAAACCGATTATCGAGGAGATCGTTCCGCATCTGGCGGCAACCGTCGAGCTCACCCTCTTTGCCATGATCTTCGCCGTAGTTGTCGGAGTCAATATTGGAATTGTCTCTGCTTGGAGAAGAAACACATGGCTGGATTACCTCCCCATGATAATTGCGCTAATCGGCGTTTCGATGCCTATTTTCTGGCTGGGACTACTTGAGCAATGGATGTTCGGCTTAAAGCTACAATGGTTACCCGTGCTAGGCCGGGAAAATGCAAGAATGCCCGTGGAGGCAATCACTCACTTTTACTTGCTCGATACACTGTTGCAGGGCAATATCGCGAAGTTTTTGGAGACGATTCGCCACTTGATCCTGCCTGCCATGGCTTTGGGGACCATTCCGATGGCCTATATTGCCAGAATGACGCGCTCGAGCATGCTCGAGGTTCTCAAGCATGACTTTGTTCGTACCGCAAAGGCAAAGGGGCTCCATGAATTTTTTGTCGTGTACAAGCACGCGCTGAAAAACTCATTTGCACCCGTCATGACTGTCATTGGTCTGGAAGTGGGCAGATTGCTCGGTGGAGCTGTATTGACAGAGACGATTTTTGGCTGGCCGGGAGTGGGGCAGTACATTTACAACGCCATCGGCTACCGGGATTATGCGGTGATTCAGTCCGGAATTCTGATCCTTGCCGTGATCTTTATCGTCGTCAATCTGATCGTCGATTTGCTCTACACCTATCTTGATCCCAGAATCCAATATAAATAGCGAGGTGTCACACATGCAAACTGGGCAAGTTGCTATTGAGGCAAATGCGCTTCCTGCTGCCAGGGCAATCAAGCGAACCCCATGGAGAGAAGGGTGGAAAAAGCTGCGCAAGCAAAAGGCAGCGATGATCGGCGGGGGCTTTATTATCGTATTCGTTCTAGTTGGAATACTCGCCCCATACCTTGCTCCGTATGATCCGATTGCCCAAAATCTTTCAAATACCCTAAAGCCTCCATCCGCAGAGCATTGGCTGGGAACGGACGACTCTGGGCGCGATATTTTGTCCCGCATTCTCTACGGTGCGCGAGTCTCCTTGACGATCGGATTCTTCTCGGTCATCGGCTCTCTGATTGTGGGAGCATTACTCGGACTGTTGGCAGGTTTTTTCGGAAACCGGATCGATACGATCATTTCCCGCTTGTTTGATATCATGCTGGCCTTCCCTGGAGTTTTGCTAGCGATTGCGATCGTTGCCATTCTGGGCCCAGGGTTGTTCAATGCCCTTTTGGCCATTGCGATTGTCAATATTCCGATGTACGGACGGCTGATTCGAGCCAAGGTGCTCAGCGTCAAGCAGGAGGAATACATCATGGCAGCCCGAGCCCAAGGGATGTCCACGTGGCGAATTCTCTTCCGCCACGTGCTGCCGAACAGCTGGACCCCTTTGATCGTCCAGGGAACGCTTGGGATCGCCTCCGCTATTCTTGAAGCCGCAGCTCTGGGCTTTTTGGGATTGGGAGCGCAGCCGCCAGAAGCGGAATGGGGGAAAATGCTAGCTGATTCGCGAGACTACATCACCAATGCCCCGTGGGTGGTCATGACACCGGGTCTTGCCATCATGCTAAGTGTGATCGGATTTAATCTGTTCGGAGATGGTCTGCGTGACGCGCTTGACCCGAAAATGAAATAGCTCTTGGAAAAGTCAATCTATCAGCAGGATGGTGAAAGTTGTGAAAATTGGAATTGTCGGACTTGGTAAAATGGGATTTAATTTAGGAAGTAACATGATTCAAAAAGGTCATGCTGTAGCCGGATACGATGTCTCTCGAGAGATGACGGATAAGCTAGAGGAAATAGGCGGGGGTGGCTGTCATTCCCTGGAGGAATTGATGGGGCAGCTTACTACCTCCCCAAGAATCGTTTGGTTGATGGTACCGTCAGGCGAAATGGTCGATAAAGTAATCGCGCGAATCCAGCCTTATCTTTCTAAGGGGGATATTATTATTGATGGCGGCAATTCCTTTTATAAGGATTCCGTCCGCAGAAGCGAGCAGCTTGCACAGCAAGGAATCTACTTTCTGGATATCGGAACAAGCGGTGGTATGGAGGGGGCTCTCAACGGTGTGTGCCTGATGATCGGTGGAGACAAGGCAGCCTTCTCGGCAATCGAGCCGTTAGCTCGTGACATTTCGCAGCCGAACGGTTATTTATATACGGGTTTGCCAGGCTCCGGGCATTTCCTCAAAATGATTCATAACGGAATCGAGTACGGAATGATGCAAGCCATCGGGGAGGGCTTTGAAATCCTGGAAAAAAGCGAATACTCCTATGACTACGAGCAGGTATCCCGGACCTGGAACAATGGCTCTGTCATTCGCTCCTGGCTCATGGAGTTGATGGAAAAGGCTTTTGCCTCAGACGCGAAGCTGTCAGATATTAGAGGAATCATGCATTCGTCCGGCGAAGGTCAATGGACGGCGGAGACAGCGATGGAGCTGCAAGTGGCAGCACCTGTCATCACCATGTCTTTGTTAATGCGTTATCGCTCGTTGCAAGAGGATACATTTCATGGCAAAGTTGTAGCTGCACTACGAAATCAGTTCGGAGGACATACCGTCGAGAAAGTTTGAATCCTGCGATGATGTGTTCAGGGAGGGAATTGAGCACAAATGCAAACTTCTTGGAAAGAAATTCAGGGTTGCTTAGCAAGAATTCATTATATGTATAACGATTTAACAAGCACAGAACTCAATATCGCGAATTTTATCATCCAAAACCCGAAAACAATTATTCAGCTTTCCATCACACAACTAGCTGAGCTGGCGGACTGTGGAGAAGCGACAATTTTCAGGTTTTGCAAGCGCATCGGCTATGAAGGCTACCAGGCGATGAAGATCGCACTTGCGGCTGATCTGGTCACTCCAATCGAGGCCATGCATGAGGAAGTCGAGCCGACAGACAACGTGGCGACCATTGCCCGCAAGGTGTTTACCTTTAATTCGGAGACGTTGCAGGAGACGCTGCGTGTACTAGATGAGCAGTCCCTGCAAGCGGCTGTCGATGCATTTGTGGCAGCGGAGCGAATCGAGTTCTACGGATGCGGCGGCTCCGGACCGATTGCTCTCGATGCCTACCACAAATTTACGCGACTAGGGCTTTCTTGCAATGCGTTGAGTGATTCACATTTACAAATCGTTTCTGCTGGACTATTAAAGCCCGGAAGTGTCGCTGTGGGCATTTCTCATTCGGGGAGCAGCAGGGATATCATTGAAGCGATCCAGGCGGCAAAGGATGCAGGAGCCACGACCATTTGCATCACAGATTACACGATCTCACCGCTGACGAAAATCTCGGATATCGTGCTCTATACCTCATCCAGAGAAACACTGTTTCGCCCTGAGTCCATGTCATGCCGCTTGGCCCAAATCAGCATACTGGATACGCTGTTGATTGGCGTATCGATCCAAAAAGCAGATACGTACTCGGAAAATCTCGGGAAGGTCCGCAAATTGATTGCGCAAAAGCGTTATTAAAAACAGACGTGAGAGGGTAACCATGGGAAATCGGGATGTCTTTATTGGGATTGATATCGGTACGACAAGCACGAAAGGAATCATTGCCAATGCGGCGGGTAGGCTGCTGGCGAATGTACAAATCGCCTATCCGATCTACCAGCCTGAGATTTCGTATGCGGAGCAGGATCCAGATGAAATTGCGAATGCAGTATGGAAAGTGATCAAGCAGCTGCTGTTATCTCCAGATGCCCAAGATAGTAAGCTGGTGGGAATCGGCTTTAGCAGTGCGATGCATAGCGTCATTTTGGTCGATGAAGCCCATCAGCCGCTTACCAGATGCATGATCTGGACCGATAATCGCAGCACGGCTGAGGCCGAAGAAATCAGAAACAATCAGGGGCTGGACATCTACCGGAGAACGGGTACACCGATCCACCCCATGTCTCCATTGACCAAGCTTTGCTGGCTGTCGCGCCATCGTCCCGAGCTGTTGACGCAGGCAAAGAAGATTCTGTCTATTAAAGAATACATACTGTATCAGATGTGCGGCTTGTATGTGGTGGATGTTTCGATTGCTTCGACGACGGGACTCTTCAATTTGTTCGAGATGAAGTGGGATGCGCAGGCGCTGGAGCTCGCCGGCATCTGCCCCGATCAATTGTCTGAGCCGGTTCCAACCACACAAGTCCTCCCTCTCCAGAATGTCCGATTGACCGAGGAGCTGGGCATACCGCTTGGCACTCCCGTCGTCATCGGTGCGAGCGATGGTGTACTGGCAAATCTCGGTTCCGGAGCGATTGAGGAGGATACGGCTGTCATTACGATTGGAACAAGCGGAGCGGTCCGAACGATGTGCAGGTCTCCCCGGACCGATCCGCAAATGCGGGCTTTCTGCTATGCCCTGACCGATCAACACTGGGTGACGGGTGGCCCCATCAACAACGGTGGGATTGCCTTGCAGTGGTTTCGCGACAAGTTTCTGGAAGGGAAGACAGATGGGATCAGCTACGATGAGATGACCGCTGCTGCGGCCAGAGTGAAGGCAGGGGCCGAGGGCTTGTTGTTCCTTCCTTATCTTACTGGTGAACGTGCCCCTTACTGGAATGCGCGGGCGCGGGGACTTTTTTTCGGGGCAGGCCTGCATCACCAGCGTGAACACTTTATTCGGGCTGTTCTTGAAGGGGTTATTTTTAGTGCTTACAGTGTATTTCGTTCACTTTCAAACGACAATAGCGAGATCAAAAAATTGTACGCCACAGGCGGCTTTGTCCAGTCACCTCTGTGGCTGCAGATGACAGCGGATATTTTTGGCATTCCGGTCCATGTTCCCGAATCTCCAGAAAGCGCCTGTTTGGGGGCGGTCATGCTGACCATGCTAGCGACGGGAGCCATCGACTCATTAGAGGATACTTCTGCGATGATACGGATGACGAATGTTTACCACCCGGATCAGGAAAATTTCGGTGTGTATCAAAAGTATCAAGAGCTGTTTGAACAGTTGTACAATTCCGTTGAAAATCATTATGAGACGCTCGCCAACATCGGATGACCTCGTATAAGAAAAGATCACTCAAAAGCCGCCGAATTTGATTCGGGCGGCTTTTGGTCTGTGGACCTTGTAGTTCTCACGCCAGTTTTTTCGGTGCGGCAGCAGGTGCACCGGATTTTTGCTGTTGTCCTGATTTGTCAGATTGGTTGTAGCGGATAAACAAGTAAATGCACGCGATAATGATGAGACCGCCGATGCATTGCGGGAGCAATAAAGTGCTCGTTTCCCAACTCGCCCAGACCATCCCGCTTATTAAGCTCCAGGACATCATTGAAGGAGTAGGCTCCCATTTCTACCATCATTTTGAGCCAGCGGCGACGCGATCCGCTGCATTTCCCTGATCGGGCAGCGCCTGGAATTACTTGCGCAGGAAAAAAGAATAAATTAATTCCTTAAATATCTTCGCGCCATGTTGGCTTGATTTCGTTGGCAGATCAAGCGATCGCTATTGCTCTTTCATAGAGAAGAGCAATGGCCTTTTTGTTGACCCTGACTGGCTTGATTAATATTAGTCGCTGAAGTGTTCTTTTTTAATAGGGGTAAAGCATTTAAGGGAAGCCAGTTTCCTAGCTATTGTACCATTAGCATTTTTTAGTTTACCTACACAAAAATCCTCAAAATTAGTATGATCAAGTTAGATTATTACAGCCAAGTCTAAGAATTGGTTTACAGTACAATGATATGATGATTAAACATTAATTAAATATCTCGATCCATTTAATTAAAACAAATAGTTTTACTATTGATTGAAGTTGATAATAAGATAAGACCTAGAACATTCAGCAACCTTATTTATTGCTAGATAATGAAAAGGAGTTAACTATAGAACAACATGGCTTAATTGATTGAACAAATGTACCAACCCATGTTGTTGGGGAAATGTATGATTGAATCTTTAGATGGAGGACACAGGAATGCTGGTGCTACAAAAAACACAAACGATAGTTCGCTATCAGAATGAATACGGTAAAATTTACTATGGAATTGTTGAGGGTGACGAAATATTACAATTGTCCAGTGATTTTACTGAAATTGTAAGCAATGAACTAAAATATGATGGCGTAAGAGTTAGATATGCTGATGTGAAAATTTTAGAGCCTGTCGTCCCCTCAAAAGTTGTTAACTTCGGCTGGACATATGCCGGACATGCAAAAGAGACTGGGGGACAAGCCAATCTCAAAGAACCATTTTTGTTCTTAAAACCGACATCTTCATTGATTCCAAATGGGGGAGATATCATTCTTCCTTCAAGTGAATTAACTCAGCAGGTGGAAATGGAAGGGGAAGTAGCACTCATTATTGGGAAACGGGGAAAAAACATAAAAGAAGAAGACGCACTAGATTACGTCTTTGGTTGTACTATATTTAATGATGTGACTGCTAGAGATCTAACAAAAACCGATCCCCAGTTCACACGGGGTAAAGGTTTTGATACTTTTGGGCCACTGGGTCCGTGGATTGTGACCGGTATAGATCCATCAAATTTACGAATAGTTACAACTTTAAATGGTAAAGTTGTACAAGATGGTAACACTAATCAGATGTCACTTTCAATTCCCTTTCTTATTAGTTGGATTTCGCAGGTTATGACACTCGAGCCAGGTGATGTATTGGCTACTGGTTCACCGTCTGGTAGTTGTCCAATGACGTCAGGAGATATTGTGACCGTGGAAGTAGAGAATATCGGAAAACTAACCAATTATGTAAAATAGCGGATAAAAATTAACTCAAAATCGTGTGGGAAAACGTGGGGGTTCAAGTCTCTTCACTGGCACCATATTACGAAATAAAGCTCTTGGGATGAATCATTCCTAAGAGTTTTTTTGTTTCTACCGTGTGACAATATATGGAATTTTGATTTCATAGTCTTTTAGTAACTTGAAATTTGAAGAATATGGTATGACAATAGTAGCAGGCAATCAGGAAGTATCCCATTATTTTCACCAAGGAGGAAGAGGAAGTGGGCTGGTTCCGGTGGTGGGGCAAATCACGGAAAAAAGAAAACACACCAGACATCGAGACACAAGATCAGCAGTTGTCATCGATAACCAAGGGAGCAGCTCTACTTACTTTGAGTGAGAAACTGTCGCTTGGCAGTGAAAATGTCGTAGGTGAAGTCGTTCTGGCATTGGATCAACCGGAATTGTATGTGGAGCAATGGGAAGAGCGGTTGGACAACCGTGGAATCCAAGGGCCGATACCGGACTTGGCCTGGATTGCACTCGTAGATGCTTTGGACCAACTAGGGCTTGTGTGGGAAAACGATTGGAAGCAGGACGCGGAGACCATTCTTTTCGCCGTGGGCTCGCTGCTGGATCGTAGAGGATGGTTGCTCCCAGCGGCTGATCGGCAATTAGAGCAAGCGATCAGTCACGACAGTTACACCTTTGACTTATTGGGAGAGCTGCATAAATGGTTGCGCCCTCATGGCATTATATTGGGTCATTTGGACATCAATAGTGACAGTTACGTTCTGATCGTTGTGAAGGAAGACGAGTGTGGAGAAATAGAGCGGCTGGCAGCAACATGCGGATACAGGTTTCATAGTCGCTTTAGCTAGGAGGAAAGGAACTAGAAAAATGCGGAGCCTCGAAAGCATTTTACTGAATAGAACCGATTGTATCACTTATCAGGCGATACCTAGTCGATCCAGTGAAAGGTACAGGCTGGATAGGTGGAAATGCACCTGCGTGAAAAAACGTATTTTGGAGGGAAGCATCAATGACGCCAACAAATGAATGGTTGTCCCAATGGGAACAGAAGCGTGAGAAACTGAAATGTCCTGTAGATTTAAATGATTATTTTTCTTCTACGGAAATAGCAGGCAAGCAGCTAGTGGTGATTGATATCGGTCCTTGCTCAGTTCCTACAGGCCAGATACTCGTTCGGGATCCGCTATGTTATTTGGCAAATAGAGAGGAACAGCCTTACTTCCAAACGGCACCGGCTGGCAGCTATCGCGTGGAAGTCAGTGTCGTGAAACCGGGCGAGGATGGTGACTGTGCCCGATATGCCGCTGTTCGCCTGCGATTTGCTGATGTGCCTGCCGTGAGATTCGAAGAGGCTCTTATCGGCCATGAAGACATATCAAGTCTGGGTGACGAAGAGTTCTTTGGCTTTAATGTCGATGCTGGTCTGGGATGTATTTGCGACAAGCAAGTTCATCAGACTTTTTGCGACTTCGTAGAACAATGGCATAATGAACATCCGGGTGCAAACCTTTATGACGATTATTTTGCTTCTTTGTTTGCAGAAAGCTTCCGGCTGCATCCAGAATATCAACGTAGCGGCGGCGATTGGTTGAACTGGCAGATACCAGGTACAGAATACCATTTGCCGATCTTTCAAAGTGGTTTTGGCGACGGTGCTTACCCGGTTTATTGGGGTTATGACGAAGTGGGGGAGATTTGCCAAATCGTTGTTCAGTTCATTGATATTGCTTTGGCCTACGGCGAAGAGGAAGAAGAAGATTAACACGAAATTCATAGGACTGAATTTTCACCATAAAAAACCGGACATCCCTTTATAGCGATGTAGCGTAAAGGGAGGAGTCCGGCTTTCATAGTGAGCAGCAACGGACTTGATTCCCGTATTCTGCTCTGCATGGAAAAAGTCTTGCTTGGCAGGGCTTCTTTGTATTTTTATTTGCAACCTGAGTGATTTTGCATGTAGCTAATCTTAGAGCTGATTTTTATTTGCAAGATTAATCCCTACAAGATAACTGACGAATTCAAAAATATAGAAGAAAGCATAGACGATATATTCCAAGCAACCATCCCCCCATATTCGTTTGTAGTAAATACGTTCGTTAAAAAAAACGTTTCAAAATGGGGGATGTGAGGACTTATCTACTGATCCCTGTACAAGGAGTTTTATGCAACGCGAAGCATTCTATGTAATTTGTCCAACAGAAATCGGAGTTTGCTTTTTATCTACTTCTTCAAGAATGAATTGCCGCGTATCCGGCGTAACCAATCGCCCTGTTTCCTCCAAGCATTCCCGTACCAGGGCTTGATGAAGAGTCTCTCCCGGTTCCTGTCCGCCACCTGGCAAAAGATAATAAATACCTTCCGCCTCATCTTCATACTTCGAAACGAGGAGTTTCCCGTTATGGATGAGTACGCCCTTAACAGAGTTTCTGATTTTCATGTGTTCACCTCATTTTCGTAGAGGTATTTGTTGTGCCATAAGTTAGGGGTAGCGCATCCCATGACCATTAAATAATTGTTGGATGAAGTTATACACACGGACATGTACATCTGGAAAGACAAAAGCAACCTCATTATTCCTCAGCGGCAGGGAATCTGAAGCTGGTTCGATCCAATATGGGATGGACAATAGGTCCAATGATTCCTTCAGGTAATGTACGTCTCTGTCAGGCACTCTATAGTAAAACGATTTTTCCACGAAACCAGCCCCTTTTCCACATTGTAGCACTAGAACGCGGGACATAAAAACAAGCATCAGAGGGGGAGCTGGACATTCGTAAGTGGGATAAAGCGATGAAAAAAGTACCCTCTCGCGCTCGCGTGATGAGGGTACCGCATCAATCAGATGAAAAGCGTGCCAGAACTCTTTACGGCAATACCGTTATTTTCTGTGCCAAATCCATTCAGTACCTGGTTATGGTGAGCAATGATTTGTTGCGCTTTCAACACAGGACTATCTAATGTGGAATGGCAATCTTCTACGAGTGTGACATCGTATCCAAGTGAAACAGCTCGTCTGCTCGTAGTATCAATACAGTATTCGGTTTGCAAGCCAACTATGACAAGCTGTTTGATTTCTCTTGACGTAAGCTCATCTTGCAGAGTGGTATCCAAAAAGGAATCACATGCAAATTTGCGAATGACTGGCTCATGCTCTAGAGGGGAAATGGTGTGATAGATTTCCCAGGTCGGAGTTCCGATCGCAAACTCACCCTCGGGTTCACAATGCTGAACGTAGAGGACCGGGATATGTAAATCACGGGCTCTGTTTATTAATTTTTCAATACGATCTGCTAATGCATGACCTTGAAACGCATGCTCGATCAGGAATTCTTGAACATCAATGATGAGTAGCGCAGTACTTTTACTCATGAAAAAGCCCCTTCCCATTTATGTACCCACAAGAACAGTATAGACGGAAGAGATGGTGCGAACAAATGAATTCATGAATTTCATTGAATTTTCTACCATTTTGCAAACCCACTTGTTTGAATCACTTCCAGTAGCTCGGCTTCAATGATTGAAGGTAGGGCATCTGATTCAGTAACGTTTACAAATGTTGGGTTTATGGATTGCAGATAAGGAGAAGCATTCGATTGTTCTACTTTAAAAAGCTGATTAGGTGTGTTGGGAATCAAGATATGCTTTTTTAACTCTTCATCGTAGTCACCGTTCAAAAATAGAAGGTACTCACCTCGTTGTAAAGCTTGATACTCGGGAGCTACTATATTAACCATGTCATTTCCTTCTCCCAAATTAACGCCCACGAGGCGATGGATTTCGAGCGTTTTCCCTTCCGAAATTTCCTGAGCAGTCTGATTTCTATATAGCTTATCTACCTGAATGTCATATACATAAAATACGATTTTACCCATTGATTGTACGCGAAAATCTTCAGATATGCGCCCTTTGATAATTACATTTGAGTCTCTCACCATTTCATCGAGAGAAGAGAAGGTTTTGGACAGGGTGGGGCCTTGCGAGCTCGTACGGGCCTGCTCTTTTTTGCTTGCAAGAGAGTAACTAATGCCAACCAGGACTGCTGCAAGTATAACGAGAGTGATTATTTTTCTCATGCAGAGCACTTCCTTTATGTAATCGATATGAAATAGGAATCAATCTTTTGGTGAAAAGATTACCGTACGACTGAATTTACTTGAAAAAAAGGGCTGGGCGTGATTAAATTATCTGATTAAAAGCCTTCCTCTCAATGGAGTGATAGGAACGAGAACGAATTCGAATTGAAAGGGTGGTTGAGGAAAAATGGCTTTGCCAGATAACAACAAGTTCGTGGATATTGCGGCACTTGTCATTGGATCTTTCTTATTCGCAGCAGGTATTAATTTATTTGTTATCCCCCAGCATTTTGGTGAAGGAGGCGTTACCGGGGTAACCATTATTTTGTATTATCTTTTCCAATGGGAGCCTTGGCTGACGAGCCTGTTGATCAATGCCGTCCTTTTATTAATGGGATATCGTTTTTTGGGGAAAGTAACGACCATTTATACGATCATTGTCGTTGGACTTCTTTCTGTCTTTTTACATCTTACAAAAACATGGACGATTTCCTCGAGTGAGCCGACCATCAATGCTATTTTTGGCGGAGTCGTCGTAGGTCTTGGTATTGGACTGATTGTTCGGGTGGGAGGAACCTCGGCAGGAACGGGGATTCTCGCCAAAATTGCAAATAAATATTTGAGTTGGAACGTTAGCTATGCTTTGCTATTTTTTGATTTGATTGTAGTTTTTGCCTCATTATTTATCATTGGTTTTGAGAAGATGATGCTGACAATCCTCATGCTTTTCGTAGCCACCAAAGTAATGGATTTTGTCGTTGAGGGACTGAATCCGAAAAAAGCGATTACGATCGTTTCTCTCAAGCAGGACGAAATCGCTGAACGAATCAGTATCGAGATGAATCGTGGTGTGACTGTACTCACAGGATACGGTTACTATACGAAAGAGCCGAAAGAAATTCTATATACAGTTATTACGAAGCAGGAAGTGCCCACGCTCAAGAAAATCATCCGCAAAACGGACAAGGATGCTTTTGTTACGATTCACGACGCGCGAGATGTTTTCGGAGAAGGTTTCGTAGATATTTCAAAATAGAAAACACGAAACGGCAGACGATCAGCCCTGAACCAGCTATTTATGTTCAGAGCAGCGGCTGCCGTTTTTCATTTAGTCTTTTCCTTTCAAAATAACATGAGGGACTACGCGAATATAGACGAGCTCCCCGATAATCTCAACGAGAGTTTGTGTCACAATAACAGAAGTGGCAAGCAGGCTTGTCTCCGCAGGCAGTGCTAGTGCAAATGGGAGGACCACAAGTGAATTCCGGGTGCCTCCACTAAAGATCAAAGCACGACCTGCTCCGATATCGAGTCTGAAAATACGTGCAAACAGACGTGAAATAAATGGGGTAATGATCATAAAAGCGATATAAACAGGAACCACATAGATGAGCATTTCCATTGAACCAGAGAGCTTGCCAATTTGGGATGCGACGATTATGAACAAAGTAATCGCCATGAATGGTACTGGTATCCAGGCAGAGGCGTCCAGTAGGGCGGAGCCAAGCCGGCCTCTTTTCGCGAGTATTTGTACAACCAATGCTATCGCTAAAGGCAGCACGATGAGTCCCAGGAATGCTTCCAAAAATGGTTCAACATGTACGAGATTAGCTGCTTCTTGCCCCATAAAAAGCCACAAATACAAGGGTAACAGCAGCATTTGTGTGACAAAAAGAAGTGGAGTCGCGACCAGAATGAGTTTTTCGTTCCCACGTCCAAGGGAGGTGAACACAATTACATAATCAATGCATGGTGTAAGTAAAACGAGATAGACTCCCAAAAGAAGTGGTGGATAGTCAGGTAGAAACCTCGTTAAAAGCCAAACCAGAATCGGAATGGCCACGTAGTTAACAGTCAGAAGCGCATAGATGAACCGTCGATTACGTAAAGCTTCTTTTAAATGAAAAAAGGGGATTTGTGAGAACATCCCGTACATCAGGATGCCAAGCACAACAGTTACGGCTTTTTCAAGCGACGAACTAACTTCTGGCCAAAGCAATTCAAATCCGAAGGCAAGGACAAGTGTCACTATATAGTACCAAACCTGATTGTTTTCTAAATGCTCTCTCGAAATCATGACGATTCTCCTTTGATGCTACATGCACGGAATTCCGTTATGATTTTATCAATGTCGTTGGGATCAATCCCTCTTTTGTTTAATAATAGACCATGCGATCATGAAGAGAGACCCGACCAGGCCCACTACACTCATGAAAGTATCATACGGATGGTAGTGATGTGAAAAGACTTGGGCAGTGGAAAGCCCCCATAATAGAGTAGGAAAAGCAAGAAACATGTGCAAGTAGCCATTACGCGTGAATTGAATGTAGGTAACAGTTAGGGCTGTGGACACGAAAAAACATAGTAGGAACACGGTAGTGTCCCCGGGCGTTATGACAACAGGTATATCGCTTGAAAGCAGCGTTTTGCTGGCCCAAAGCATAAGAAACCAAAAGCCTACTATCAACCCAATCACGGTTTTCCGTATTGTTTTTATGTTCATTTCATCCCCTCATGCGTTTGCACATAAAGCTTACTCTTTTGTCTGAAGCTTACTGGCATAATCGAGTATTAGCTCCTTCATTGCCAACGGCTCCAGCCATCGCTGAGGAATCGCTTCGATGCCGTAATGAGCACCTGCTAACTGACCGTATATGGCACCTGTTGTATCCGCATCGTCACCCAGATTTACCGCAAGCAATACCCCTTCCTCGAAGCTTTCCCCGTGATAAAATGCCCACAACGCAGCTTCTAGAGACTTCACAACATACCCGCTGCCTTGTATGTCTGGTGGGTTTAATCGCTTATAAGATCCCTGGGAAATTTCCTCGATCCGAGGCGAAAGAGGCTCCTTGGACCACAAAAACGCAAAAGTCTGCGGGTGTAACAATTCCTCTTTGCTAAGGCCTTTGGCAGCACTTGCAATCATTGCCCCAAAAAGCTTGCAAGCATCTACGCATTCTTTGGCAGCGTGTGTCGTTCTGGAGCTTTGAGCCGACCATTTGACGGCTTCGTTAAGATCGTCTGAAAAAAATAGAGGCACAGGTGCTAGTCGCATGATGGAACCATTGCCTGCAGAGTATGGGTTGTCCGAGCCACTGAACGGTTCGCCAGTTCGTTCAAATGTTTTTAGCGCTTCCGCAGTTGCATTCCCGATGTCAAAGCATTTTCCAATCGAACTCAAATGTCCCGCACGATACCATTTGACATACCGCTCCATCTGATCTATCGGATCAAACTGTTTATGGGTAATCAGACTTTCTGCAAGACATAGGGCCATGGAGGTATCATCCGTCCAACATCCCTTTGGCAAATCGAATACGCCTCCACCTATCATGTCTGTCACCTTATGAAAAGTTCCTGGCTTCTTGAACTCGACAGTTGTGCCGATCGCATCACCGATTGCGAGTCCAATGAGACTTCCTTGGAAACGATTAAGCATAGCTACCTCCTATCATATGATTTCGGTTTGGGCAGCAATTCGCTTGAAAGCGTCAAGCAGCTGTTTTCTCTCTTAGATAATCATACCATTTATTGACCGTTCCATAATCAACACTTGTTCGAATCATGCGAACTCTACGATATAATGTGGGTAGCTTGTTATCATGCTGTTTTGGAGGGGTAATATGCTTACATTTCGAATGGCTACAGCACAAGACGTGGACAAAATTGTGCAACTGCTCGCTGATGATGAATTGGGAAAGACAAGAGAACGCTACGAGAAGCCGCTACCTGAGAGCTATCTCAAAGCATTTGAAGCCATTGATAATGACCCGAATAATGAATTGATTGTAGCCTGTTTGGGTGAGGATATTGTAGGCGTCCAGCAAATCACGTTTACACCTTATCTGACCCACCAAGGAAGCTGGCGAGCAACAATCGAAGGAGTTCGGACAGCATCCACAGAAAGGGGAAAGGGACTCGGGAGCAAGCTGATTCTTTGGGCAGTGGAACGAGCAAAGGAGCGCGGCTGCCATATCGTTCAGCTCACGACCGATAAACAGCGGCCAGACGCACTGCGCTTTTATGAACGTTTGGGTTTTACAGCGACGCATGAAGGGTTAAAAATGAAGCTGTGATTTATATGCCGGAGTTTTTGATGGCAGGAGCCAAGCCGATTTCCTTTAACATTTGTTTGAGCAGCTCTGTTTTCTCGCCGGATATAGTATAAGCGGTATGGGTATTCGAAATGTCCATCAAAGTGGATACTGCTGCATCTGCCTTAATCCAGAGGAAGTAGGTTTGAGTGACGCTTGCTTTCGTCATTACAGTTATCTCGTAATCTGGAGGCACCATATCGACGATCCCCGGAATCTTGGCGGGACGCTGTAGGGTGGAGAGGAACTGCTCATTAGAGAATGAGTCAATAACGACTTTCGGTTTAAAAATGGCGGGTGGCTTTGTTTGCATTTGTGTGATAAGGATCGTCAGGTCAAGAGATGCATGATCATACGCAATTTCAGAAGCTGATTGACGATAGGAGGCAGACGCAAGCGGTTGCCAATAGGCATGAAACAGTAGCAAGCCTCCGAAGCATAGCAAACAGAAAAGATTTGTTTTCAAATGGATAAAAGCCCCCTTTTTAACTGCCTATTTACCAAATTATAACAGAAAATTTTGAAGAGCAAAAAAGGCGGCCGTTTTAGCCGCCTTATCGTTATTTACGTGCAGCCCACGCTTCCACCTCTACTTTAATGGCAGGCTGAGCCAGCGCGGATACGTATGCCAGGGTAGTAGGAGGTGGGGTACCATCGCCACGGAACTCGTTCCAAATGGCTAAAAACTGGGGGCGATCAGGAGCCTCTGTAAACCAGAAATTGATTTTAAGAATGGCGTCGGGTGTTAGTCCTTCACTCTTTAAAATGTTTGCTACGTTGGCCAGTGCGTTTCGAAATTGATCCTCGACCTTGTCCGGAATTGTTCCATCTAGCTCAGCCCCGGTCTGTCCAGCGAGGAAAAGTACCTCCGCATCTCTTGGCAGAATGGAGAGGTGGCTGTAAGCGCCAATCGGAGGAGCTACCGTTTCAGGATTTTTACGAGTTACTTTCATATAATGTCTACCTCCTATTTATGTAATTGGAGGATTATACCATTCGTTCGTTGTTTTCGCAATATTCAGAGCTGACACAGGAGATTCTTCTACAATAGATGCCAGGAATGAGAGGATTTAAAAAGCCCGAACCATCTGTTCGGGCAATCCCGGTACGCCTGTTATTCAGGAGGATAGATATCATTTAAGAATCGTTTTAGCTCTCCGTTTCCATCTAGAGCAAGATGTACAGAATTTTCATAGATTCAAAAGTAACGACGGTTACTGGTTTATCATTGTTATCTCCTAATGTATAGGTGTAGACTTTAGAAAATGTATAATCTTCAGCTTTATCGCCAAGGAGCGTTTCCAAATACGTAAACGCCTGACTTTCTGCTTCAAGTAATACGTATAAATGGTAAAAAAAGTAACTAACGATTCGTTGTTTTACTATTTTTATTTTTTGTACTAAAATAATCGAGAATAGCTTATGCGCGGCAAAAAGTAGGCAAGCATTGTTAAAATAAACGGAATAATATCATGACAAATAGAGGGGCAGTGAATGATGTCAATTTCTATGGATGATCTGGAACTATCCTGCTGGGAATGTGAAGGAAAAGGCGTTATCGAACAGGAAGGAAAGCAGCAAACGGAATGCCCCAAGTGCGAAGGAAAAGGCACCGTGCTAACCGCGCAAGGACAAACCCTGCTGCATTTCATTAAAAAGCACTTATAAAAAATACAAGGCAACAGCTTACATCTGTAAGAGAGGCTGTTGTTTTTGTTTTCAGAAACAATTGATAGAAACAATTTCATTTGCATGTTCTCATGTTGTTCGCATATAATACAGGAACAAACGTTCTGTTTTGGAGGCGAACAACATTGAAAAAAGAACTGCTCCGTGCCATCAAACAGCACCAGCACATTCGAGTCATTTATTTGGGGAGCGATGGTCACACTTCGATTCGGGTGATTCGACCATTGGCGATTGAAGGAGAACGGTTGAAAGCCTACTGTCTGACACGAAAAGGTCCGAGGGTGTTTGCCATTTACAATCTGCTTGCAATTGAGCCGGTGGTGAACGACTATGCTGTCTGATATTGAGCGGAAAGTTCTCCGCGTCATTGCGAACTATTCCGCAGGACGTCGGAGGACTCCTACCATCCATGAGTTATGCACGAAGACAGGGAGGTCGCGTGGGGGAATTATGATGGTATTAGAAGTGCTCGCAAAAGAAAAGTATATCGAGTGGATGCGATCTGCTCCTGATGACATAAACGTATTGGAAGCGTGGGAGAGGAAGCGGTAAGCAGCGGCAGGAACAAATGTATTCGAGTACGAATGCTCCAGGTAAAATCTGGGCATACTGTTTTCATACACTGTTAACAACCTTTTTCAACCCTCGTCCTTGCGAGGGCCTTTTTTATAGGCAGTCACGGACATCGAGCTCTTTGTCCACGACTGCCTATTTGGATTGTTATTCGATCAGTAAGCGTACGCTCTGCGTGCCGATAGAAAAGCTCTCCATCGCTTTTTCCTTCGCGAAAACTACATCAGAAACGAGTACACTTTCTCTCAATACGTGATCAAAACGCACTAAAGCTTCTTGGAGATAGTCGTCGACATCAAGCGAGAGGCGAACGCGTTTTTCGATCGGTAAATCAAGCTTTTTGCGGTAATCCTGAATCACCCGTATGACTTCACGGACGAGTCCTTCCTGCTCAAGCTCCTCTGTGATCGTCGTATTTAATGCTACGTTTAACTGGTAGTCAGAAGCGGAAGCGAAGCCTTTTTTCCCTTGTTTCTCGACAAGTAACTCATCCAGAGTAAGGTGGAAACCCTCTTCATCCATGGAGGCATCCAAAAAGCCGTTTTGTACGACCTGCTTTGCTTCAGCTGCGGGCAGCTCCTTTAAGTAGCTTTGAAGCGGGCCAACCCATTTTCCGTATTTCTTTCCAGCTACCTTCAAATTCAATTTAAGCGTGTAATCGACGAAGCTGCTGTCACTTTGCTCTAGATGGATATTTTTTACGTTGATCTCGTCTTTGATGATGTCCTCAAATCGCTTCAGGTTGAATGCTCGATCCATCGAGACGATCAGCTCGGACAGGGGCTGACGTGTTTTAATTCCTGTTTCATTTCGGATATTACGAGCCAGCTCAACGATTTGACGGGCGGTTTCCATTTCACTTTCCAGGGTAAGGTCGATGGCGTCTTCATTTACAGTCGGGTAATCGGTTAGATGGACGCTTTCCTCGCTGCCGTCCAGATTGCAATAGATGTCATCCGCGATGAGCGGAGCGTATGGAGCAATCATTCGTGCTAAAGTAAGAAGCACTTCATGCAGTGTTTGGTACGCAGACAGCTTATCCGTAGACATGCCACTGCTCCAAAAACGATCACGCGAGCGACGAATGAACCAGTTGCTAAGTTCATCTACAAACACTTCGATATGCTTGGCGGGGTTGAGGAAATCGTAAGACTCAACTCCTTTTAGAACATTTTGCAGCGTCGTGTGTAGCCGAGAAAGAATCCAACGGTCTAATTCGTTTTGCGATACTTGTGGCTGGTGATCCTTCGGTTGAAAGTCATCAATCGTAGCATAAAGTGAGTAGAAGGCATGGGTGTTATGGATGGTATCGATTACCTTATATTTTGCTTCAGCAACGATTTGCTTGGAAAAACGTTTGCTGCTCCATGGTGAGCTGTCAGATAAGAGTGCCCAGCGGAAAGCGTCTGTTCCGAACTCGTCGATGATTTCCCATGGGTCAATCACGTTTCCTTTACTTTTCGACATTTTCAAGCCATTTTCATCTAACACATGACCGGTTGAAATGACGGCTTTATACGGAGATTTTCCGTTATACAGGGTAGATACAGCAAGCAGGCTGAAGAACCATCCGCGAGTTTGGTCGATACCCTCGGAGATCATATCTGCGGGATACTGATCCTGAAATCGATTCTCTTCGTTAAATGGATGATGGTATTGGGCGAATGGCATCGAGCCACTGTCAAACCACACATCAATGACTTCTGGCGTTCGTTCCATTGTGCCGCCACACGTACAACGAAGCTTCACATCGTCTACATACGGCTTATGCAGCTCCAGATTTTCGGCTAATGGCTCTACAGACCTTTCGCGAAGCTGGGCTAAACTGCCAGGTGAATATTCACACCCGCAATCGGTGCAAAGCCAGATATTCAAAGGAGTACCCCAGTAACGGTTCCGACTGATATTCCAATCAACAAGCTCCTCCAAAAACTTTCCAAAGCGACCATCGCGCAGATGGGAAGGGTACCACTCGATCTGCTTGTTGTTTTCGATCAGCTGATCCTTTATAGCAGTCGTTTTGATAAACCAGCTCTCCATCGCATAGTAGAGAAGGGGAGTTTTACACCGCCAGCAAAACGGATAGCTATGCTCATAGCGCTCTTTGGAAAACAGGAGCTGACGATGGGACAAAGCTTTGACGATATCAACGTCGCAATCCTTGACAAAGCGTCCAGCGAAATCGGTTATTTCGTCCGTATATCGACCGGACAAATTGACGACGTTGACAAAATCAAGCTCGTGAAGACGGCATGTGCGGTAATCTTCTTCTCCGTGTGCGGGAGCTGTGTGAACAATTCCTGTACCGCTGGTGTCACTTACGTAGTCTGCATCAACCACGATGTGTCCACGTTTAACCTTTACGTAGCCGAACAGCGGCGTATAAGGGGTTCCAACAAATTCAGACCCTTTATGTGTGGATAAGATCTCATAGTTTTCCTTGAATACTTTTTCAGCAAGATTTTTGGCTACGACGAATATTTCGCCGTTCTGCTTGACACGGACATAGTCGATATCTTTGTTGATGGCCAACGCGACGTTTGCTGGTAGCGTCCATGGCGTTGTCGTCCACGCGAGAAAGATTTCTTCACCGGTTTTGCTTTTGAATTTTACCGTAGCACTCAAATCTTTTACATCTTCATAGCCTTGTGCAACCTCGTGGGAGCTAAGTGTCGTTTGGCAGTCAGGGCAATATGGACTTACGCGGTGGCCTTTGTACAGCAGCTCTTTTTTATGAATTTCGGACAAGATGTGCCACACGCTCTCGATATAGGGATTAGTCAATGTGACATAGGGGTTATCCATATCGGTCCAATAGGCGATGCCTTCTGTCAGTTCACGCCACTGTCTTTCGTATTCGAAGACGCTTGTTTTACACTGCTCCACGAATTTGGCTACACCGTAATTTTCGATCTCTTGCTTGCCGGAGATCCCCAGCTGCTTCTCGACGCCAAGCTCGACAGGGAGACCGTGTGTATCCCAGCCAGCTTTACGAACGACGCGATAACCTGACATCGTTTTGTAGCGCCCGATAAAATCTTTGATTACTCGTCCGAGAACATGTCCGATATGAGGCTTGCCATTTGCGGTAGGGGGACCTTCGTAAAATACGAAATTCGGCTTTCCAACCCGATAATCCATTGATTTTTTAAACGTTTCGTTTTGTTTCCACTGATTTAGGATGCGAAGCTCACGGGTTCTTGCTTTTTCTTTCACATCTACTTTTCTCATTCTATTCATCCTTTCGTTGTCACGAGGAGAAGAGCGCATCAGCAGAAAAAAACAAAAAATCCCGCCCCCTAAGGGACGAGATTTTATCTCGCGATACCACCCTTGTTCCGAGATGATCAAATAACAGGATCTCTCGGCACCTCATACTACGTACCAT
The DNA here is from genome assembly GCF_046535075.1 of Brevibacillus sp. SIMBA_040. Taxonomy (NCBI): domain Bacteria; kingdom Bacillati; phylum Bacillota; class Bacilli; order Caryophanales; family Paenibacillaceae; genus Brevibacillus; species Brevibacillus sp. SIMBA_040. The sequence goes on along the minus strand of NZ_JAWRXI010000025.1, from coordinate 54,243 downwards.
CATACGCGCCCCTTGTAACGGCGGGAACCCGGGTTAGCTTACTGATCTTTCTTTCAGCTTTCCTTCTCGGAGAGGATTTTCGGCTAAGTCTTGAACGTTGGCTTTCAGCACAAGGCCAACTCTCTGGGGAACAAGGGTTTAGCTTACTCTTTCTCGTCAATGAATTTATTCACGTCATTTGGTTACCTCATTTTTACAACAGATTCAGGCGAATGTCAAATTGTGATTTTTTCAGCTGTGAAAAAAGGGCGTTTTATTTTTTGAAGATGACGATGACAATCAAGAAGGTGAGGAGCAAAATAAAGAGCAAGATAAAAAATTGCGATAAAGGACGGTGTGAGATTTCGCTGCTGACGATGATTCCGCAGATCGACAGTCCGATGTTTTCCCGGTTATGTTTGGTGAATTTATATTTGAAAACGCGAAAAAGAACAAGAGTAACCATGCCGAGTGCTAAAAGAATCAGTATGCTCTCCATAAGAATCCTCCTTGGTAAGCTCCTTCAATCGATATTCGATTTTCGAATTTTCTTACTTATTCAAGGTTACTCTATTCCTTTACATTATTACCATATTTTTCGTATGGAACCAATAATAAAACAAGAGCATAATAGAAAAGTAATCCAAACTAACTAGTATAATCCATTGGGGATTGCGCCTTGACTTAAACTAAGCAGATAAGTCGGCGCTCATTTTTTATTCCAGCGATAGGTATAAATACCTATATCAAGTTGTTGTCAATGTATGGCGGACCCTATATGATAAACGTATTCACGTATAATCAACGTACTACCCCGTACGCCCCAACCGTAAGTTTGCGGTTGGGGATTTTTTTGCCCCTGTGTATTGAGTCCCAATTATCTCCTATCGCCTGTATATCCAATTTCATATATCCTATATAAGGACTCGAAAAGTTCTTGGGGTCTGCGGTGACTCAAAAATGCAGATGAGTCACCGCTTTTTTTAAATAAATACCACCCTGAATCTATAAGCAAACCCGTCTTTCGGTACTGACCGAGACGGGTTTTTTCAACGTATAGGAATTTATAAGCGAGAAGCTTATGAATTCTGGAGCGCATAACAAGGTGCCTCAGCGTCCGCATCCGGCATAACTACGGTAAAACTTTCCACTAAAACGTGATCGCACCTCCATGCAGAGACCTCGATAGAGGTTTTTTTATGGAATAATCACACAAACATATAATTGCCATTTACGGTCATTCTAAAGGATAGGTGATTTTGGTAGGGAGGTCTTTGATTTGCGTACTACAGTCGTCGTCTTATCCTTTGCCTTGCTCATGACGGGCTGTGGCTCAAACTCTGAGTCGAAAGGCAAAGTCCAGTCTAAAGAAGCAGAGCCTCTGTGTGCACCTGCGCCAGTACGCTATGAACAATGGGAAGAGCAAGCAAAAAGCATAGCCGGACAAGTTAAAGGAATTGACCAGGTTGTTGCCGTACAGATTGATAAAGAGCTAGATGTAGCCGTAAAAGTGACTAACTTTAATCGCTTCAGGCTTGAATCGATTCAAAAAGAGGTAGCCAAACGATTGAAGGATGCTTTTCCTGATACTGACATTCATGTCACAGCCGACAAAAAATTAATTCGAGAGCTACAAAAATTTGGTGAGAATCCATGGCCGACAGACGTGAGAGAAGCGTGCAAACAAAAGAAGAAGTTCAAGCAGTTAGAAAAAAAGATGAAGGGATGAAGATCGTGGGTAGTAGACCTGACCGATATGAAAGTCCCGGACCGAAAAAAAGACTCCGCAATACGGGAGTCTTTCGTTTTTGTGGAGAGGAGGTTAGCGTAACCCAGTCCTAGTAATGGTCGTAATCACGGTGCACATGGTGATCCACATGGTCATCACGGTGACGGTGATTTCGGTGAACATCTACATCACGTAGTTCATTTTTTGCTTTTTCAACAAGCAGCTGGTAATCTCGTATCACCTCGGTGAGAGCAGAGACGGACTCTTTATAATCAGGCTCATTACAGATGCCGTCTATCGCTCGATGGAGGTGGTACATCTTATCTTCGGTTTTTCGGATAAACTCAACCCAATCCATGCCGTTCATAAAATACCTCCTTTCCACTTTAGGCTTTACACGCCCTTTGGAAACTATGCAAAAAGCAGAAGCAATCAAGAATTTGCATAGGGATAAAACAGGTTGGGCTTGCTCGGAAAAAAGGTTCATGATAACATACGTCACGTCAGTGCTTCGCTTTGGACAAAGGATATAGTCGGGAGAAAGCAAAGCACCTTCCATCAAGAAACAACTGAGGTGTACGTATGGACACATTAGCAAAAATAAACAAAATGCTTGAAAAAATAATGCCACTCCTGACGCCAAGCAGCGTCGTAATCGGTGTGTTGGCAGGAAGTCATTTGCAGCCGTATACATTTCTTTCTCCATGGGTATTTGCCTTTATGACGTTTGTGGGTAGTCTGGGGTCGGGATTTAAAGAATTTGCGAAAGTGCTTGCCAGGCCTTTTCCGTTAATTGCCAATCTTTTGATCCTACACGCACTTATGCCCCTCGTAGCTTGGGGAACAGCAAGCTTGTTTTATCCAGACGACACTCATGTTGTAACTGGCTTTATTTTGGCAGCTTTAATTCCGACAGGTATCACAAGCTTTTTATGGTCGTCCATTTATATGGGGAATATCGCCTTGACTCTATCCATCATCTTGATTGACACCATGCTTTCTCCTTTTATCGTCCCTTTGGGAATGTCTCTGTTTTTAGGGGCAAAGGTCGAAATGAACATGGCTCTCATGATGCAAGGTCTATTTTTCATGATCGTACTGCCTTCGCTTATCGGTATGCTGCTCAATCAGTTGACTGGAGGCAAAGTGAAGACGACACTTGCTCCCAAATTAGCTCCTTTCTCTAAGCTGGGGATGGGGGTGGTTGTCGCCATTAATAGCTCCGTCGTGGCTCCTTATTTATCGACCTTGGATGCGAAGCTGCTCGGTATGGCAGGGGTAGTGCTCTTGCTGGCGATTATTGGATATCTCATGGGATGGTTTATCGCAAAATGCTGTGGATGGGATCGAGGGGTGATCGTGACCTTGACCTTCAATAGCGGGATGCGAAATATTAGCGCAGGTGCAGTTATCGCAACCTCGTATTTTCCAGCAGCGGTTGCTTTGCCGGTAGTGCTTGGCATGCTGTTTCAGCAGACGCTTGCCTCTACATTTGGTAAATTTCTGGAGATCGTCGAAAAAAGGCCAACTCATCCAGAGTCCATAAAGTATGGGTCGAAAGCAGGGTAACCTGCTTTTTTTGTTTGGAGACTTTGTGTTGCGTGTTCGCATCTCGTTCGTATATACTACAAACAAACGTTCGTGATCGAGGTGGTAGTATGATCGAGACAATCATGGTTCCTGTAAACAGGGAGATGAAGCGTGTCCCCGTTTTGACAAAAACGCATCTGCGGATTATCAGAATGCTTGATAACGGGGCGGACATCAGTACGCTCGTCGCAGATCGACAAATGAGACGAGCGGTGAATGACTTATGTAGATTAGGGTGGGTGAGTTCGCGTGGCAGCAGGCATTAGTAATCGGGATAATAAAGGTATGACAGCAAACGATCGGGATTCCTTTTACTACTTGCTCCGTGATTCTGGTCGTGAAGACTACGCAGTTGCGGTGAGCTGGTGGGTGTCGCTTGAAGGTGAAACAGGGAATACATGTACAATGTGGGGAGTTGTCAAATGGTTTGATCCAAAGTCTCGTAAAATCCAGCTTGCCAATCAGACGAGCAGTCAGTGGATCGACATGGAACAAATCGTTGATGTGCATGGTTAGAAGATTCGGAACATCAATCCCATGTAAGAAAATATGACGTAAGAATTCAGAAAACTGCAAAAAACAATAGACTTGAGCTGGTTTTATGTTAGAATATATTACATAGCTTGCATTTTCTCTCCACTTCCAACTTTGACCCTTTCATGGGTCGCTTTTTTTTGTCCTACGAAAGGTCTATTGGGAATAAGTGGAGGCTTTCTATTCCGCTACTTGGTAAAATGAAAGGGACCCTATTATTACGGATATGGCTTGCCATCACCTTTAAACAGCTTGCTGACCATTCCGTAGAGCTTGGCAGGCATATTGGGGAAGACAAAGGAGTACTGACTGGCTCCATGCTTTAATAATGCAACTGGGGCTTCTATTGTATAGGGAATTTTCATGAGATCGAGCATTTTTTTGTACTCTTCAACCATCGAATGATCTACGGTGTAATAAAATGATTTCGAAGACTTCATGGGCACACACTCCTTTTCCATATTGTAGCATATCAAACGGACATCATTAAAAACCAGTTTAGCCAAGAATGTATGGTTTTTGTTAAGGGAGAGTAAGGCTTTGGCCTGGAGGGAGAAAAGCGATGCGGACACGGTTTTCGGCGGCGAATCGTACAGAGCTACTCAAGAAAATGACCTTGAAAGAATTGGAAGTGCTGGTCATCGGCGGAGGAATTACAGGAGCGGGCATTGCATTGGATGCTGCCCTGCGCGGAGTACAGATTGGGCTAATTGAACAAAACGATTTCGGCTCAGGAACGAGCAGCCGCTCAACCAAGCTCATTCACGGTGGCTTGCGCTATCTCAAGCAAGGAGACGTAAAGCTCGTACAAGAGGTGGGGCGAGAGAGAGCAATCTTGTATAAAAATGCACCGCATCTTGTGGTTGCGGCACCGATGCTCTTGCCGATCTATCGGGGAGGAACCTATGGGTATTTTGCCTCTTCAATGGGTTTGTACATTTACGATTGGCTAGCGGGTGTAGAGCGTCCTGAGCGCAGACGAATGTTAAACAAGCAAGAGGCGCTTCGCTTTGAGCCTCTTTTGAAACCAGATGGGCTTAAAGGCGCCGGATATTACTATGAGTACCGCACTGATGATGCGAGACTTACGATCGATATGATGAAAACAGCCTTTCAAAATGGAGCGACTATCGTCAATTATGCAAAAATGACCGAGTTTATTTATAAAGACAGCCGTGTGGTTGGGGTCAAGGTCACTGATCGGATAACCAATAAAGTCTACAGCATTTATGCAAAGCAAATTGTAAACGCGTCCGGCCCGTGGGTAGATGGCGTGCGACAATTAGACGGGAGCCTCTCTGGCAAGCGCTTGTTTTTAACCAAAGGTGTTCATCTTGTAGTAGCCAAAGACAGGCTGCCGATCCGCCAATCTGCCTATTTCGATACACCAGATGGTCGGATGATTTTTGTGATTCCACGCGGAGACATCACCTATATCGGAACAACCGACACCGCTTATCAGATGGAAATTGATCAACTGCGTACTACCCAGCAAGATCGTGATTATTTGCTGAAAGCTGTGAATGCCATCTTTCCAGAGGTGAGACTCAGTCCACAAGATGTTTGCTCAAACTGGGCAGGTGTGCGACCACTGATTTATCAGGAAGGAAAAGGTCCGTCAGAGCTGTCCAGAAAGGATGAGATTTTCGTTTCTCCGTCCGGCTTGATCACGATTGCAGGGGGGAAGCTGACCGGATTTCGTAAAATGGCAGAAAAAGTAATGAATCTGGTCACGAGTGAGCTGGCACTAAAGACAGGCAGTAGGTATAAGGCGTGCAGAACAGACCAAGTGATCGTCACGGGCGGAGAGCGTATGGGGTATCGTGACTATGCCGATTGCAAAAAAGACTTATTGGAACAAGGGATTGCTCGTGGCGTGGATGCAAATACTGCAGCGGAATGGATCGACCTCTACGGGACGAATACGCTGCAAATTTATAATCGATTAGGCGCAGTTAAAAGAAAAGGCGAAGGAATCGAGCTAGAAAAACTGCTGCGGGCACAAATCGCGTATGCAGTGGAGGAGGAAATGACGACGACTGCGGTTGATTTTCTGAGGTTGCGCACGGGTTGGACGTATTTTCATGTGAAAAAGGCAGAAGCCAACGCTGAAGGAGTCATTCGAATCATGGGGGAGCAATTAGGGTGGGGCGCGGGTGAATGTAACAGGCAGCGAGCGGAAGTGACAGCTTTACTGGATGCAATATATCGTTTCCCAGAGAGCGAGGAAGCGTGCAGGGAATAGACACCGTGTCCGTTTGGTTCGGGAAAGAAATTAGTTTATAGTTCAACTAAGATAGAGCTTTGTTGTTGTCGCTAGAAAAAATCCAAAAAAGCTTAGAACCGCTACTATTATGGCGGTTTTTTATGTTTTTAAAATGATCTTCCACGGGTAGCCAGACAACGAAAACCTTTTACAGAATTAATAAACACAATAGTATATATTTTCAGAATAAAATATTGTGGTTTTTGGGTGCAGCACGTATAATTCAACTAGAGCAGCAACTTCAGACACTCATATTTTTTAAAGTATAAACTTCAAAACAATAAAATCATAAAAAGGAGGATGAATCATGATGAGAATTGTTATTGCGGAGGTCATGCACGAAACGAACACCTTCTCAAATGTCCCTACTACACGAGAGCTATTTGAGCTGTGGGAGTGGGCAAGGGGAGATGACATCCTGAGGGCACATGCTGGGGTTCGCGATTTTCTGGGTGGAATGATTGACGGTGCCAGACAGCGGGATATTGAAGTGGTAGGTGCTTTTGCCACAAATGCATATCCGGCAGGCACGATTACAAAAGAAACATTTGATGCCATGCAAAATGAACTGCTCCAAGGAATTGCGGATGCAGGAAAAGTAGATGCCATTTGTCTGTCTTTGCATGGCGCTGGCGTCGCAGAAGGCGCTGATGATTTGGAGGGTACGCTCTTAAAAGCGGTTCGCGAGCAGGTCGGCTATGACATTCCTCTCATCGTAACGCTGGATTTGCACGGTAATATTTCGGATGAAATGATTGCTGAGGCGGATATTTTGCTGGGGGTTCATCTCTATCCACACACCGATTGCTACGAACGCGGCCTTGAAGCCGTAGAGTTGGCTGAGAGAATGGTAAAGGGAGAGCTGGTCCCGCGCATGTATCGTGCCGTCTTGCCGTTGATGATTCCTCCTTCAACGACAAATCTTTCTCCTGCCAAGGATATCAATGAAGCGTGCTATAAATGGGAGCGGGAGCCGGGGATGATTGATTGTGCATTTTTTCACGGGTTTCCGTACACGGATATTCCGGAAATGAGTGTGACAGTCGTTGCAGTCGCAAATAACGATGCAGAGTTAGCGAAGCGCGCCGCTTTGGATGTTGCTGATTTGATTTGGGAAAAACGCGAGGAATTCTCTCCAAAGGTATTGTCACCTCAACAGGGACTAGAGCTGGCAAAAGCGGCAAGTGCGTTTCCGGTCGTATTAAATGAAACGTCTGATAACCCAGGTGGAGGAACTCCAGGGGACGGGACATACCTTTTACGAGCGATGCTGGAAGCTGATTTGCAAGATGCCTGCTTTGGCTTTATTTACGATCCGGAAGTCGCAGCATATGCTCATGAACAAGGTATTGGCGCCACAATCGAGGTGAAGCTCGGCGGCAAAACTGATCAGCTGCACGGAGAACCGATCGCTCTCACAGCCTATGTCAAGACGTTGACTGATGGGAAGTTTATTGTGTCATCGCCGATGGGCAAGGGCACTCCTGTCGATCTGGGAAAATCGGTCCGCCTACAAGCAAATGGTGTCGATATCCTCGTCTGTTCAGTCAAAACACAAGTGCTGGACGAGCAGGTTTTCCTTCTCCATGGTATAGATGTCACGCAATACAAAATTGTTTGCTTGAAATCGAGCCAACACTTCCGAGCCAGCTTTGAGCCAATCAGCGCGGAAATCATTACAGTAGATTCTCCAGGTTTGACGACATTATTGTTCCAAACATTTGATTACCAACGTCTGAACCGACCGATTTACCCACTCGATCCAGTCACTCGCTCTTCGTACTGACACAATAAACAAAATGCACCCCCATACTGGAATGTTCATTAGAAATAGAGATATATGATTAGAGGAGAATGAAATTCATGCGGAGAGACGCCTTAGAATATCGTACGGTGACAACCGCCATCGAGATGGTTGAAATGGAAGATTTGCAACGACGTATTTGGGGAGAGAGCAGTGTAACGCCTGTTCCTCAATTGATGGCAGCCATCCACAATGGCGGGGTGGTCATTGCTGCTTATCATGAGGGGAAGCCAGTCGGCTTTTGCTATGGCTTTACCGGCTTCAAGGAAGGCAAGGTACACATATGCTCGCATATGCTCGGGATTCTACCCGAATATAGAGATTGGGGTATCGGGAAGCAGCTCAAGCTAAGCCAGCGTGAATGGGCCATCGAAAATGGCTATGACAAAATGACATGGACATATGACCCGCTTGAAGCGCGCAATGCGTATCTGAATCTGTGTAAGCTGGGCGGTGTGGTACGAACTTACTTGGAGTCGTACTATGGCGAAATGGGCGATGGCATCAATAAAGGCATGCCAACCGACAGGCTACTGCTGGAATGGGATTTGAACTCGGACCGTGTTGTAAGCAGTATGAACGGCTCACCCATCGATCGAGCGGAGTGGAGAGATTATGCTTGTGTGCTTGATTGGGAGCTGAACGGAGAACACCCACGCCCAGTTAATCGTCTAGAGTTGGGAGACCATACGGGAATTTTGCTTTCCGTACCCGTTTCGATCCAACAGCTGAAGAAGGATAATCTCGACATTGCGTTGGAGTGGAGGCTTGCCTTGCGCAACCTTTTTAAGGAAGCGTTTTCATCAGGCTACATCGTCGTAGGCCTCTTGAAGAGCGATAAACCTGTGCACGCTTATGTTCTGGAAAAAAGTGTGCGGGTGGATGATTGAATAAAAGAAACCGAGGAGGCGTGACATGAAAACGAATGAATGGGGAACAGCTTTTGAAGCGTATGCGAGTAAGCTGATCGACGAGTTTCGAGTCCCGGGTGCTATCGTGGCTGTCGCCAAAGAAGGCGAGCTACTTTACGAAAAAACATTCGGTTATCGCGATCGGGAAGAAAAAGCGCCGATTGATCTCGATACCGTGTTTGGCATCGGCTCCATCACGAAGTCGTTCACGTGCTTGGCGATTATGCAGCTGCAGGAGGAAGGCAAGCTCTCCATACATGATCCTGTTGTCACCTATTTACCAGAGTTTCGTACCCGGGATGAAGCACACACCAAGGCCGTTACGATTCATCATTTCATGACGCATTCACCTGGTCTGCCTCCTCTTCCAGCTCTTATTCCTGCGATGCTGCCAAGCTTGAAAGCAGATCCGACAGCTGAAGAGTTATTAAAACAGTTTGAAAAGGATTGCAAAGAACCGATTGATACTTATGAACAGCTGATGGCGTATATTGCGGAGCACCCATATGAACTCTTGGGACCGCCGGGGACTGAATTCAGCTATTGCAACGAGGCGTACGGTTTGCTTGGTGCGATCATTGAACGTGTAAGAGGGAAAAAGTACGAAGCGTACGTGCAAGAACATATCTTGCAACCACTTGGGATGGATCGATCTGTTTTTTACGTGGAGGAGCTGGGAGAGGATGACAATTGCACCATGCTGTACACTCCCCGGGTGAAAGATGGCGTGCGAGAAGCATTACGTGCCCCGGGATGGTGGGATTCCCCTTCAATGCTTGCAGCTGGTTTTCTCAAATCTACCGCACGTGACATGCTTCGCTATGCAGATGTGTATCGGACAGGGGGGGCCTCAGGTGACGTTAGAGTGATTTCGGAGGTAAGCGCTTCGCAAATGACTGCTCCACATATCAAGACCGATTTGGTCCGCAGCTATGGTTATGGACTCGGAACCCAATCATTCCATGAAAAATATACCTTGATCCAGCATACAGGAGGCTTAAAAGGGATTACTTCGGTGATGTTAATCATTCCGGAGGCGGGGTTAACGGGAGTTGTATTGACCAACGTAGATGATGCACCGATTTCAAACTTGGTTCTGGGATTACTAAACAGCTTGTTTGATCGCCCGTTGGAAACGCCGCTAGTGACCTTTGCCCCCTATGAGGCGCCGCTTGCTCAGCTGCAGGAAAGCAACGGTACGTATAAATCTGGTGAGGGCGATGAGGTGAAAATCCGCTTTGATGAAGCAGACAGGAAGCTGTGGTTTGCTGCGGGCAGTGAGGAGCTGCCTCTGCGACCAATTGGTGAGGATTCATTTTTGCTCAAGCGCAATAACATGGATATGCAAGTTCGTTTTGTACGGAATTCGGAAGGACAGGTCAAGCGCTTCGTAATGGGCGGGCGCCAAATGCCTAAAGTAGAAGCGTAGATCATAATCAGGAGGTGATCTTAGAATGAAGGTGTTTATTTCGTTAGACATGGAAGGGATTTCAGGACTTTGCGAGGCGGAGGATGTCATCCCTGGCCGCAGGCATTACGAGGCTGGACGACGTCTACTGACGCAGGATGTAAACGCTGCGATAGAAGGGGCGCTTGATGCAGGTGCCACGCAGATCATCGTCAATGAATCGCATGGACCGATGAACAATATCATTCTGGAAGAGCTGCATCCAGCGGCAGATGTCATCCGTGGATTTTTCAAACCGCTCTGCATGATGCAAGGAATCGATGAAAGCTTCGATGCCGCTTTCTTCGTCGGCTATCATGGAAAAGCAGGCACAGGGGATGCTGTACTGAACCATACCTTGTCTGGGCTCGCCATTCATCGTCTCGTATTAAATGGCAAAGAGGTTGGAGAAGCAGGGCTAAATGCTGCGGTTGCAGGTGCGTTTGGCGTTCCTGTTATATTGGTTACAGGCGACTCGCAGACCGCACAGGAAGTCGAGGCGGATATTCCGGGCGTCTTTACCGTCGCAGTGAAAACAGGAATCACAGGACTGTCTTCACAGGCAATACATCCAGTTCGCGCACGCGAGATGATTCGCAAGCAGGCAAAAGAAGCTCTGCTTAGCCGGAGTCATGTACAGCCGATCGGACAAAAGGCTGAAAATACGATCGAAGTGGAGTTCACCAAGTCGCACTTTGCTACGGCGGTCAGCTGGATGCCAGGAGTAGAGCTTGTCGAAGGGCGTACCGTTCGCTTTCATTCTAACGATCTTGTGAGCATGATGCCTGTTCTGCAGGCGATGCTGCTGCTTACTGGACAAGTGAACCGGATGATCACCGGGTGACGAATGACCAAAATAGGATGTGAATAAAAAATGCAGCCACCTTTCATAGACAAGGGGCTGCATTTTTTGTTAGAACGAATGAATTAACTCGCTATTTCAAAACAGATATACGAGTGTTAAACGATTGTTTAACTGCTGAAAAAACTACGGCTGGACCGCTTTTTCTTGTAATGAGAGCTTCCGTAATACGAGTGTCCCTGCCCGTAGTGTGATCCATTTTCTTTTCGGTGTTTATAATCGCTGCTGCTGAACTTTCTGCGTTTGTAGTCGCTGCTGCTGTATTTTCTGTACTTGCTAGATGAAGACGAGTGATTACCCAGTAAATTTCCTAAGAGCTTTTTTAACAATACAATCACTCCTTGTCGTATGTGTATTAGCATATACGAATATAACTGGCTACAGTTTCACATTCTCCTGTGTCTATTTCGAATGTATGACGGGTCCGATTCGATCAATCCGATTCGTCCAAATCAATCCGGAGAAGCCTTGGGGCACGCTTGCTAGATCCTGTGGACTGTCAAACCCACGAGAAAAATCGCCACTGCCCGCAACGAGCACAACCCGTGTCTGCTGATGGTCCATTCTTTCCATAAAACGGTTTGGCCAACCCCATAGCCACGGAGCGATTTGGTCAGGTATATGCAGCTGTGTTTGTGCGCACGCTTGTGGTACATAGCTCGACCAGCCGACAGCGATATATGGGATCAGACAGGCTTTTAACGTTGCCTTGGACATCACTCGCATTTCTGGCAGCATGCTGTGCAGAGCTTCAATAGGCTTGTCCCCTCCGTACACGGTGAGCGTTTCCAAGCGTTCCTGAGGCAAGGCAGCTAAATAACGTGCCAGCTGTTCGCCTTCACTCGAATCATTGCTTTTTATATGAATCAACAAGGAGCGATCAGGAAATGTTTGAAGTACATCGGACAGGGAAGGCATCATTCCAACTCCTTTTCCGCGGAATGGGAAGGTCTTGCCTCCGTCAGCCGTGTATTTGTAACCAATATCGAGTTTTTGCAGCTCAGCTAATGAAAAATCACGAGTAACACCTTCTGAATTTGTACGGCAGCCAAGCGTCCAGTCATGGAAAATAGCAAACTGTCCGTCTTTTGTTGGCTGGACGTCTAACTCGACAACGTCAGCACCTGCGTCAAAAGCAGCGCGCATGGACGGGATGGTATTTTCCAAAAACGGATGCTCGGGAGGGTAAATTCGTTCTGCTGTACAGGTTTCATCTGTTATGTCTTCCATATGAAAGGTTTGAGACATCCCCCGATGAGCCAAAAGAAGCGGAGAACCAGAAGCCTCTCGGGCAAAATAAGAGCTGTTCGTTACGTAAACATATGAGATGAAAATGACCAGTATCCAAAGCCACCTGCGTTTGAACCACGGTTTTTTCGGTTTATGAGCATTTGTCATGGAAAGGCGCCTCCTAACGTACCATTGTTGTTTGTTTTGTGATTCTATCAAAACATGTGTAAAAAGGAAAAGCTTTTCAACGTTTAAGGACTTGGCATCATCTAAAAAGACTGGCAAAATATACGAGAGAAAAGATGCTCAGGACGAAGACACAGGGAGGTTCCATGAAAATAGCGTTGCACCAAATCGCCTATCAAATCGGGATGCACCCTACTGAAATGGCTAAGCTCGTTTTTGAAGGGGAAGTCACAGGAGAAGTGCCTGACCGAAATCCGCAAGCAAAAGACGCGTGGGTGGATCTTCACTCCCTGAGTAATTTTATTCAATGGAGATTTGAGCAGGGGCACTTTGATAAAATGTTTTATGACAAAGCAATGCGTCACATTAACAAATACTTGCCAAACCGGTAGGGTGAAAAGGAGTAGTAGGATGGACAACATCATTTATTGTATGGTTCCTAAAACGTACTGGGAGCAATGGGAGAAACGGGAGCACTATTTACCTCGCGATTATGAGCAAGAAGGCTTTATTCATGCTACCAAAGGAGACGAGCTGCTTGAGATTGTAGCGGATCGCGTCTATCCATCCTTTGACGGGGAGCTGCTTTTGCTCGTTGTGGACGAGACAAAAACCACTTCTCCAATTAAGTATGAGCAAGCAAAAGATGGTTTGCTCTACCCGCACATCTATGGACCACTCAATCATGAAGCGATCATCGATATCAAATCGATGCTACGAACAGACGGACATTGGAAGCTCGGAGCTTCTATACGCTTCTAATACATACATAAATCATTCCAGTATCGCGCACAATGTATGGGGTAGTACCTACATATTGTGATGCGAAGGAGTGCTAATTACATGCCAAAACCGGATGATCGTTCAGACAACGTAGAGAAGCTGCAAGAAATGCTGCAAAATACGGAAGAGAGTATTCGCGAATCAGAGGATTACCTTTCTGCTCATGCTGGCGAGATTTCAGCAGAGGAAAAAGCGAACATGGAAGCGAAGAATCAACGCCGAGAAGAGAGTATTGACGGATTTCGTTCGGAAATTCAGGACGAAGCCTCGGAGCAATCATAGGACTGCAAACGTCTGTTGCGCTCAAAGCAACAGGCGTTTTTTGTTTAAAGTGCAACAAAACATGAATTGTTTTGTGAAACATGGTAATCTGTTAATGGTACAATCTGAAAAAAGAGGAGAAAGACCATGAAACGACCAGAAGATACACGCGTCGTTGTCGGCATGTCCGGCGGCGTTGACTCCTCCGTGACGGCTTACCTGCTCAAACAACAGGGATATGACGTCATCGGCATCTTCATGAAAAACTGGGATGATACCGATGAATTCGGCCACTGCACGGCGGAAGAAGATTTCCAGGATGTCCGGCGCGTCTGTGAACAGATCGGCATTCCGTATTACACCGTAAACTTTGAAAAAGAATACATGGATAAAGTATTCCAGTATTTTTTGGATGAATATAAACGAGGCCGTACGCCTAATCCTGACGTCATGTGTAATCGCGAAATCAAATTCGGCGAGCTGCTGGCCAAAGTAATGGATTTGGGAGCCGATTATATTGCGACGGGTCACTACGCCCAAGTGAAGCACATCGACGGAGAGTACAAGCTAATCCGTGGTGCAGATAATAACAAAGATCAAACCTACTTTTTAAACGTGCTGGGGCAGGAGCAGCTGTCGAAAACGATGTTTCCGATCGGTCATCTGCCAAAGCCGGAAGTGCGTAAAATCGCAGAGGAAGCGGGACTTTACACTGCCAAGAAAAAGGACAGTACAGGGATTTGCTTTATTGGCGAACGAAACTTCCGTGACTTTTTGCAAAATTACCTCCCTGCAAAGCAAGGCAATATTGAAACCGTGGATGGTGCAGTTATCGGTAGTCACGATGGGTTAATGTACTACACGCTAGGACAACGCCAAGGTCTTGGTATTGGAGGCGGCCACGGAACAAGCGGGCAGCCATGGTTTGTTGTGGATAAGGACCTGGAGCGTAATGCTCTCATCGTCGGCGAAGGCTCAGATCATCCTCGACTGTATTCCACTAGCTTGCTAGCAACTGATATCTCTTGGGTGAGTGCCAAGCAGCCTGCGTCTACTTTTACTTGTACGGCGAAGTTTCGATATCGCCAGCCTGATCAGGGCGTCACGGTTCATATACTAGACGATCAGCAGGTTGAAGTCGTGTTTGATCAACCCCAAAAAGCAGTTACTCCGGGCCAAGCGGTCGTGTTTTATGACGGAGAGGTTTGTTTGGGCGGAGGAACAATTGATAAAGTACGTCTGAATGATAAAGAGAAATAGATTGACGGGGGAATTGGTTGGTGGATGCAACGAAAAAGTCGAAAATCGTTATTGCTTCATTTTTAGCAGGAGCCGTTTTATTAGCAATTGTAGCAGTTCTCGGTATGTCGTCGACAAATGAAGAGCATATGACGACAATTCAGCAAGTGATCAAGGAACAAGGTGGAGAGATCGCCGCCAAAGGCATTACCATAGTTCCGGTAGATGAAAGTCCATTCGAAAAGAGCGGGAAAGGAAATACGATTTATCGCATTTACTATACCAAGGATGGGCAAAATCTGACTGCGTGGTTCCGCTCTGAGAACCACTCCTCTATAAAAAAAGAACCGGAAGAGTGGATTCTTCCCTAACGTAAGAAAAATCGACTGGGAGAGAGAGGAATCGCCATGACCCAATTTGCTGGATTGCGTGAGCTTGCAGGGTTGATTAGACGACTGGAGCCTGATCTGTCGGGAGCATCTATCAGTATCCTGACTCATGAAAATCGAGAAGAAATCACAAAACAACTATTAGACGGACTAGGTGAGCGTGTACCGGTTCAAAACAGTGCCGGAGAATATGCCAATCATCTCGCTGTGCTTCGTGTAGGGGCGAATAAATATACGGTAGCACAGGACTGGCGTGAGGTTTATATTAGTGAAATCAACTACTGCTTCTGCCGCATCCCTCCAGGGGCGCATGGACTTTTGGTGCATCATACCGACTATCCCGGTGTTATCTACGATGTTTCGAGAAAGCTGGCTGATTTCGAGATCAATATCTCCAAGCTGAATGTATCCCGAGAGCAAAAGGGGAAGAATGCCTTGCTCATTTCTGTAACGGATGAAGAAATTACACCAAATGTTGTATCCGCTATCGAAGAACTACCCCAAATCAATAAAGTGGTTTCCCTTCAGTAATTCGTAAGGGGCCAAACGAGACACCGCCTGCAGCGTGTGGGCGGTTTTTTTGCGTTGCCCTAAGTAAATACTCGCTCAAAAGGATATGCTAACGGTTATATGTCTTGATTATGTGATAGTAAAGGCACAAGGAGTATCTGGTATGTTTTATCTACTACTTATGGCTGTTATCATTTGCGTAATTGCTGGTATTGTATTGCTCGCAAATAGAGTCTTTTTGTGGGGAACTGTGCTGATCCTGAGCGGCCTGGGCTTATTGTTGTTGATGTACAACAGGTATAAATCGAGGGTGAGAAATAGCTGCGACTGTATGCCTGACATTCCGTGCTTGGAATGTCACACGCCGGATTGCCTGGATTGCGGTGGTCATTCATGAAAGTAGACAAGAGACTAGCCTTTCTCTCGTTTATTCCCTGTCATCGCCTGCCGTCCCGTTCTATTTATTTGAACGGCAAACCTTTTCCGTTATGCGCACGGTGTATGGCCATCTTGCTTGGATACGTTTTTCTACCTGCGCTTTTTTTGGTGCCCTTGCCTTTTTATGTAGGCCTCCTAATGCAGGTGCCGATGCTAGTGGACGGCATCACGCAGTTTGGGAAGTGGCGAGAATCAACCAATCAGATTCGAATCATAACAGGGCTTTTAAGTGGGGTAGGTCAAGGTGTATTGATCGTCTCAGCCGTTAATTTTCTAGTAGAATCGCTAATGTAGCAACTCTTGCTCATTATGCTTGACTACTACGACATATTGAGGTAAAGTAAGTTTTACCAACTACATATTGATGCGGAGAGGTGTTTGCCAACTAGATTTGGCAGACTTAATAGGGAAGTCGGTTAGAATCCGACGCGGTCCCGCCACTGTAATGAGAGAGTTCTATTCGAGGAAAGGCCACTGATCAGATGGGAAAGATCGGGAAGGCGTAATAGAACGTTTGATCCCGAGCCAGGAGACCTGCCTAGCCGTTGACACGCTGTAGTACCTACGGAAGATAGGGAAGTGTTCGAGCGCTCAATTCGCATGCGAATTGATATGATCAAGTATCATTATGCGCATTCGACATTTTAATCGTCGGATGCGTTTTTCATTTGTACAGAAAGTATACATACGCAGTAAAGGATGAGGGATATGTTAATTGCTTTTGATTCAAAAACAGGGAATGTACGCAGATTTGTCCAAAAGATCGATTTGCCACATGTGGAAATTAATCCTGAGATGATATTGGATGAACCGTTCATATTGGTTACGTACACGACCGGATTTGGACAAGTACCTGAAAAAGTGACGACATTTCTAAAAACAAATCATTCCTTGCTGCGAGGCGTATCGGCAAGCGGGAACCGCAACTGGGGTCAAAGCTTTGCCAAAAGTGCAGATACGATTGCAAATCTTTACGGCGTTCCGGTAATATCTAAATTTGAATTATCGGGAACAGGCCGAGATGTGGAACATTTTACGAGTGGGGTGGCAGCAATTGCGACATATTGAATTGAACAACCAACTGATGCAGCGTGGAGAAGACGGATTTTTTCAGCTTGAAAAGGATCGTGAAGCCGTTGCAGATTTCATGAAAGAAGTTGAGGAGAAAACCTTGGCTTTTGCAAGTATTAAAGAACGGATGGACTACCTGATTGAAAATGACTACTACGAAAACGTCTACGTTACGTATACAGCTTCGCAGGTAGAGGAAGTCTTCCGTTTGGCAAAAGACGCTTCATTTCAATTTGCATCGTATATGGCCATCTCCAAGTTTTATAAAGATTATGCGTTGAAAACAAACGACAAATCCATGTATTTGGAGCAGTACTCGGATCGGGTAGCGATTGTCGCACTCTCCTTGGGCCAAGGGGACTTCGAGCTGGCCAAACGTTTGACGGTTTCCATGATGGATCAAAGACTGCAGCCAGCAACTCCGACTTTCTTGAATGCAGGAAAAAGTCGACGGGGGGAAATGGTTTCCTGTTTCTTGCTTGAAATGGATGACTCGTTGAACTCGATTAACTTTATTTTGGGAACGTGCATGCAGTTGTCCAAAATCGGCGGTGGAGTCGCTGTAAACCTGTCCAAGCTTCGCGGACGCGGCGAGCCGATCAAAGGTGTCGAGGGTGCAGCAAAAGGGGTCATGCCTGTACTCAAGCTTCTAGAGGATGCTTTCTCCTATGCGGACCAGATGGGACAACGCAAAGGATCGGGAGCGGCATACTACAACATTTTTGGCTGGGATATTAATGAATTCCTCGATTGTAAAAAAATTAATGCCGATGAAAAGTCGCGGATTAAGACCTTGTCGATTGGCCTCATCGTTCCGAACGTCTTTTACAAGCTCGCTGAGGAAAACAAGCCTTTGACTGTGTTTGCTCCATACTCGGTGTACAAGGAATACGGAGTTCATCTGGATGATCTGGATCTGGACGAGATGTACGATGAGCTGGTTGCCAACGATCGAATCAAGAAAAAAGTCGTGATGAGCGCACGGGACATGCTGACGAAAATCGCCATGATCCAGATGGAATCCGGCTATCCTTACATTATGAATAAAACAAATGCGAACCGCGATCACGCCTTGAAAGATATTGGGGCAGTGAAGATGTCCAACCTGTGCACGGAAATTTTCCAGCTGCAGGAAACCTCCTCGATCATGAATTACGGAGAAATGGACGTGATTCGTCGAGATATCAGCTGCAACCTGGCATCGCTTAATATTGCAAACGTGATGGAACGCAAAATGATTAAAGAGTCCGTCCACGAAGGCATCGAAGCCATCACAGCAGTCAGTGACATGACAAAGGTAGAAAATGCACCAGGTGTGCAAAAAGCAAATCGCGAGCTGCACTCTGTCGGGCTTGGTGCCATGAATCTGAATGGCTATCTGGCGAAGAACAAAATCGCGTACGAGAGTGAAGAAGCAAAAGATTTTGTTCGGACTTTTTTCATGATGATGAACTATTATTCACTCGAAATGAGCATGATGATTGCGAAAAAGAAAGAAACAACATTCCATGGATTTGAGCAATCGGAATACGCAAAGGGCACGTACTTTAACAAGTATGTAATCACTGATTATCAGCCACGCACGGAAAAAGCAAAGCGGCTCTTCGAAGGCATGTATATCCCGACTACCGAAGACTGGGAGAACTTGAAGCAACAGGTTCAAACTCATGGGCTGTATCACGCATATCGTCTGGCGATTGCACCAACCCAAAGCATTTCGTACATTCAAAATGCAACCTCCAGCGTCATGCCAATCGTCGAGCATATCGAAACGAGAACGTATGCGAACTCGACGACGTATTATCCAATGCCGTATTTGTCACAGGAAAACTATTTTTACTATAAATCGGCCTACTCGATCGATCAGTTTAAAGTCATTGATCTGATCGCTGAAATTCAGGAGCATGTGGACCAAGGGATTTCAACGGTACTGCATGTGAACAGTAACATCTCGACTCGCGAGCTTGCCCGCTACTACATCTACGCGGCGAAAAAAGGACTCAAGTCGCTCTACTACACACGCACGAAGCATTTGACTGTAGAAGAGTGCATAAGCTGCGCCGTTTAAAACCAATCAAACACCCTGCTGCTCTCTCGAACCTTAGGAAGAAAGAGGGCAAGTAGGGTGTGGGTGTGTAGTTTAACGAAGAAAACTGTAAGTAAAAAGAGAAGAGGAACGCCACATGAAAGCTGTCAATTGGAACAGGCCGGACGACGATTTTACAATGACATTTTGGAACCAGAGCATTATGCAGTTCTGGACCGATGACGAAATCCCGCTCTCTGACGACAAGATGTCCTGGATGGAGCTAAGCGCTGCTGAACGGGATACCTATAAAAAAGTGTTAGGTGGCCTCACCCTATTGGATACCGTACAGGGCGGAGTGGGAATGCCCAAAATCATGGAGCATGTCGATGGACTGCAGCGCAAAGCTGTCCTCGCTTTTATGGGCATGATGGAGCAAATTCACGCCAAATCGTACAGCAGCATTTTTACCACACTTGCTGCAACCGAAGAAATTGATGATATTTTCAGCTGGGTGGAAAAAAATCCCTATTTGCAAAAGAAAGCTGCACTCATCTCTACACGTTATCAAGAGATTCATTCCGAGAAGGATTTATATATGGCGATGGTGGCATCCGTGTTTTTGGAAAGCTACTTGTTTTACAGCGGCTTTTTCTATCCGCTTTTCCTGGCAGGACAAGGAAAAATGACGAGCAGTGGCGAAATCATTGACCTAATCGTGCGCGATGAAAGCATTCATGGACTTTATGTGGGTGTACTCGCTCAGGAAGTGTATCAGCGTCTGAGTGTCGCTGAGCAGTCAATGGTGAAAGAGGAGCTGTACGCACTTCTGCAAGAATTGCATCAAAACGAAGAGGCGTATACGAGATCGCTCTATACCGAAATTGGACTTGCTGACGACGTTTTGGCCTATGTCCGTTACAATGCGAACAAAGCGTTGATGAATTTGGGACTAGATCCATTTTTCCCAGACGAAGAAGTCAATCCAATCGTATTAAACGGCATCCGTACGCATACCAAGCAGCATGACTTCTTCTCGAAAAAGGGCAATGGCTATGTTCGTACACTGAATGTAGAGCCGCTTTCTGACGACGATTTTAAATTTTAGCCACCAAAATAGCTTGATAAAACAAAATAGCACTCCACCTTACACACCAAAATAGATAAGAGATTTTGTGTGTGTATTTTTTTGATCTTGTTTTGTAGGTTCTGTCACAAGAAATATGTAGCAGGAGGAGAGAATGAATATTCGTTACCTTACCGTACAATGGACTTCCATACTTGAACGTATAAAAATAACGAATGGCCAGATCATCGAGCTCACTGCAGATGACCCTACAACCATTCAAGAAATGCTTTCAGTGGAAGAAAAGCTAGGCATCCAGCTTCCACATGACTTCAAGAAGGTGCTTATGGAATGGTCCAAGCATCTCTATTTTAGGTGGTCGTTATCCGATGAGGTTGTACTGCCGCATGAGTTCAGAGAGATATTTAGCGGAGAATTAGGCTGGAATCTGGAGTGGCTGCAGTATTGGCACGAAGAATATGCAAAAGAACAATACGCTAGCAGCTTAGCGGGAAAACTCACATTTTTTCCTGTGGGTAACGGTGATTATTTAGCTCTGGATTTACAGTATGATGGTGAGCCACCTGTCGTTTATTGGGATCACGAGACAGACGAGGTTACGCTACTTGCTTCTTCCTTTTCGGAATACCTAAGCAAGATGACAGAGCTTGGCAGTATTGGTGCAGAAATGTGGCAATATGAATGCTTTTTAGGATCGGGCGGAATTGAAACAAACTCTGATGCTGCCCAGCGGTGGAAAGCGTGGTTTCAGTCTTTTCTGAGTCTACGATTCGAAGATGCCAAAGAGTCCCTCGATTCCTTATTTCAATACATTTTGTACCACGGTGAAGTAAACAGTAGAGAAGTATCAGCACTTCAATCATTTCCACGTGACGAAATTCTTACGTATGCATGGAAACGGCTCCCCACTTCTTCGCGAGAGGAATCAAAAGTGTTGTGCATGATCGTAGGAGAGGGAGTTGGAAAAGATGCCGCAGAGTGGGTTAGAAAACTTTGGGTAGAGCCAGGTACGATAAATCCTGTGGATCGGTCATATTTAACGGCAAGATGCTTACCTATCGATGAGGCCTACCAGCTCATTGTGAATTACGTAGAAGAATCAAAAGTAAAAGAGATTAATGGCTATGAAGCATTGCGTCATCTATCTGCACTCGAATCCAATCGCGTGATTACCTGGCTTGAGAAGAACTGTCGATTGCCTGCAACAGATGGATGGGCTGCATTATTCGCAATTTCAAAACCATCCTGGGATGATTTGAAGCATTGGGCTGAATTGGAGACGCGGCACCGCTTAACCATCATCCATGGATTAGAAGAAATGATACGTGAACAGAATACTTGCAACTCCACCCAATTAAAGGTTTATGGAGTTCCAAGCAAAAATGAAATGTTGGATTTTTTAGGGAGATTACATGATTCAGAAATCCTGAACACCAAGAAAGCGATTATTAAAAAGACTATTGATCAGGTGGACAAGATCTTATTGTAGAGCCATGAGTGCCTTAATTTGAGGTAGGAATTGTTTCATTCGGTAAAGTTTGACATGACAAAAAATGGTTTGCATGTTACTGTATGAAAAGATGTTGCCAGCTAGTCTAAGGGGTACATGCTTTGTTTTTTAAAACTGCATATGAGTGGAAACAGGTTCCTTGTTGTTGTATCACGCAAGGATGAAAAGGGAAGTCGGTGAGAATCCGACACGGTCCCGCCACTGTATGAGGGGAGTCGGCACTACGAGAAGCCACTGATCCAACCGGATTGGGAAGGCATGTGCAGATCATGAGCCTCAAGTCAGGAGACCTGCCTGTTTCAACGACACTGCTTAACCTACGGGAGATAGGGAGGTGTTAGGATGCTGTGATCTCAGTGCTTATTTGGCATTTCTAACGTTCTTTTTGATCGTTGGAGATGCCTTTTTTGTTGGGTGGACTCAGACATGATCGAGCAAAGAATGGAGAGGAAATTCATGAAAAGCAGCAATTTGGGATTTCCACGGATCGGCGAACAGCGCGAGTGGAAAAAGGCATTGGAATCGTTTTGGGCAGGGGAGCTTGCGGAAAGCGTTTTGTTAAAGCAAATGGAGCAAATTCGCAATCGCCATCTGCAAAAGCAACAGGAAAAAGAAATCGATTTGATTCCAGTTAATGATTTTACATTTTATGACCATATGCTGGACATGGCCGTGATGTTTGGGCTTGTTCCTAAACGGTATAATTATGATGGAGGACCTGTTTCTCTCGCTACCTATTTTGCTATGGCTCGGGGGAATGAATCCGCTGTTGCTGGCGAGATGACGAAATGGTTTACGACGAACTACCACTACATCGTTCCGGAGTTTGGGGACAGACAACCTGCTGTGACTGAAAACAAGCCACTTCTAGCGTACCTCGCGGCAAAGGAATCGCTCGGGATTAAGGGCAAGCCAGTAATGGTGGGGCCATATACATTTGTAAAATTATCCAAAGGATTCGCATCTGATGAATTCCATCAAACGATTGAGAAAATGGTTCCGCTTTATATCCAAATCTTGCAGGAGCTGGAGCTGCACGGGGTAGAGTGGGTACAGATAGACGAGCCAGCCTTTGTAATGGAAGTACCTGCGCTTGATTTGCCAGTGATAAAAAGTGTGTACGAACAGCTGAGCCAAGCGCTGCCACATTTGAAGCTCATGCTGCAGACGTACTTTGAAGCCGTGGATTGGTATCAAGAGCTGGTCGCGCTGCCTGTCCAAGGAATCGGATTGGATCTGGTACAAGGCGCCGCTAGAAACCTGGCACATTTGCAAACGCATGGTTTCCCGGAGGATAAGGTACTGGCTGCAGGAATTATTGATGGGCGCAACATTTGGCGATCTTCTCTGGAGGAAAAATGGAGCCTGGTCAAGAGCATCACTGACATTGTTCCCCCTGAGAGATTATGGCTGCAACCATCTACGAGTCTCCTGCACGTCCCTGTTACCGTTCATCAAGAGAGTGATTTAGAAGAAGTAAAACAAGCTTTAGCATTTGCAGACGAAAAACTGGGAGAGGTACAGCTTTTAGTCCAAGGATTCCGATATGGTAAATATGTTATTTCAAAACAGATTGCGGAAAATGAATCTGCCATCATGCGTTTGCAGTCGTCGCCCGCACGAAATCGTGTAGAAGTGAAGCGAGCTTTGGAAGAGCTGGACAAGACCTCAGCAAAGAGAGAGGTGCCGTTCCACGAACGCAAGGAAATCCAGCAAGCTGCGTGGAATCTCCCATTGCTTCCAACAACCACGATTGGTAGCTTTCCGCAGACGACTGAAGTTCGCAAGGCTAGACAACAGTATAAAAAGGGAGAATGGTCCGCTGAACAGTATGCTTCTTTTATTCAGGAGCAGATTAAGGAATGGATTGGCATCCAGACAGAGATCGGATTGGATGTTTTGGTGCATGGTGAGTTTGAGCGGAATGACATGGTCGAATTTTTTGGCGAGAAGCTTGACGGATTTGTGTTTACGAAAAACGGTTGGGTCCAGTCCTATGGTTCTCGTTGTGTAAAGCCACCAGTGATTTACGGAGATGTGGAGTTCACCTCCCCGATGACCGTAAAAGAA
Source organism: Brevibacillus sp. SIMBA_040 (assembly GCF_046535075.1). NCBI lineage: Bacteria > Bacillati > Bacillota > Bacilli > Caryophanales > Paenibacillaceae > Brevibacillus > Brevibacillus sp. SIMBA_040. The sequence continues at coordinate 30,321 of NZ_JAWRXI010000025.1, read as the reverse complement.
AGTGTTTACGCCAAGTCATTGACTCAGAAACCTGTGAAGGGAATGCTCACTGGCCCGGCGACCATTTTGAATTGGTCGTTCGTCCGGGATGATGTCTCCCGCAAAGTTGTTTGCGAGCAAATCGCTTTGGCGCTGCGAAAAGAAGTAAAGGCGCTTGAAGCAGCAGGTATCCATATGATTCAAGTAGACGAGCCAGCCTTGCGCGAAGGACTCCCCCTCAAGGCAGAAGACAGAAAGGGCTATCTGGATTGGGCAATCAAGGCATTCCGCATCGCTACATCATCTGTGCAACCGACTACGCAAATTCACACGCACATGTGCTATTGCGAGTTCCATGACTTCATCGACGTCATTAGCGAGCTAGATGCAGATGTCATTTCGATCGAGACATCACGCAGTCACGGGGAATTGGTTTCCGTGTTTGAGACTCGCACCTACGATAAAGGGATTGGACTGGGAGTATACGATATTCACAGCCCACGCGTTCCTGCTGTAGCCGAGATGGAACAAATGGTGAGTCGCGCGCTTCAGGTGCTTCCTCCATCACAGTTTTGGATCAATCCCGATTGTGGGCTCAAGACTCGTGGAATTCGGGAAACGATTGCATCGTTAAAAAATATGGTAGAAGCTACACATATGGTCCGTGACCGTTTGTCTGCACCAAAATCTACCACGTGAGGAGTTGGACAGATGCTTGAGACATCTTGCCCCGTTCAGCAGTCCAGAACCTATTTGACAGACCTCGTATTTCCGCCGGATACGAACCACCACAACACCATTTTCGGAGGAAAAGTGATGGCGTATGTGGACAAGATTGCTTGCATCGCCGCGATGAGACACTGCCGCAAGCCGGTCGTTACCGTGTCCAGCGATTCCTTTGACTTCCTGGCACCGATCAAAACTGGAGAGGCAATCAATCTGGAGGCATATGTAACCTGGACACATCGCACTTCCATGGAGGTATTCGTCAAGGTCGAATCAGAGAATCTTTTGACGGGGACAAAGCAGATGACTGCTAGAGCTTATTTGACCATGATTGCCCTTGATGACCAAGGGAAACCGACTCTCGTCCCATCCGTCATACCCGAAACAGAGGAAGAGAAGCTCCAGCACGAAAAGGCCAAAGAGCGTTATGAGCTGAGACGGAAGCGTAAAGCAGAAGTGTAAAAAATCGCCCCTGTCCTGGAATAAAAACTAGGGCAGGGGCGATTTCTTCGTTCTGAGTGTAGATTATTAGGAAAGAGAACGAATTAAGTAAACACAACCAATAAAAAGCAATGAACAAACAGACAGAGTCCCTAGTGGATGCAGAATCTGTCTGGTAAACCAGGAGTCCGTCCATTTCGGAGACGTGAACCACAGCAAAACCAGCATGACAGACACGCTGGCAAATGCAGTACCAAGCAAATTGGAGAATAAACTGGTCACCCATCCAGCAAGCATGACGATCACAAATTTATCAAGAGGGTGAAAGTATCCTTTGCAGATTCCAAGTGGTTTTCATAGCAGCCGCACGCCTCCATTTCCTCCATCATGATGATCCCTTTTCATGCAGAATACCATAAATGCCCAGTTGATTGTGAAAACATAGTGACCAGCTGCTCGAAATGGCTTGAAAAGATGGAAAAAGATTCGTTACAATAGGATCGTACGTTCTTGTTCGAGGAGGATCAAGCTGTGAAAATATTTACTGTAAGCAAACCACATCAATCTAGCTATCCGAATCCAATATGTCTTGATGTTGGACAGAAGGTCAAGTTGGGGAAACTGGACGATGGGCCGGAAAATTGGCGCAACTGGAGATATTGCTACTCGCTAGATTTACAATCCGAGGGCTGGGTACCGGAGCAAATCATCGAAAAAGAAGGCGAGCAAGGTATTATTACAGAGGCATATTCCGCTCATGAGTTAACAGTGGCTGGTGGAGAGCGGGTTTGGCTCGAACGCGAGCTGAATGGCTGGGGCTGGTGCACACTGGAGGATACAGATGAAGCAGGCTGGATACCCATGGAATGTTTAGCTGAGGGGTAAGCTTGACAGGGAACGAGCAAAACGTTTGTAAATCTTGGCTTACTTCGTTTCGCTTATGGTACGGTAGTGAAGTTCAAGTAAATAGAGAGGCGCTCTACAATGTAGGGCGTCTTTTTTAGTGCGAAAATCACTTTGATCGAGGTTTAATAAAAATTTTAACTTTACCCCACTATTTATTTTAATAGTTCTATCTATTTTATACCTAGGGGAAAAAATCCCCAAAACATAAACCTGAAGGAGAATTGTTATGAAAAAAAATCTTAAAAAAACATCCGTACGTTTGGCAGCTTTAGGATTGGCTACTGCGATTTCCCTATCTGGAGCTTTACTAGTTAGTGCTAATGAAAATCCAACTCAAAAGACTGCAGCTCAGAACCAAGATTCTGCGAAATTGTATGCAGGAACTTACCAAAAAGTCTCAGCTTCTGAAGCTCTTGCGGACAAGGATGTGAAAGCAGCAATCGATCAAGTCTATGCTATGTTTCCTGAAACAAAATCCTATGAGGTCAATGCTTATAAAGATGTGGTTTCAAAAGATGAGTACGATAAGTATGTTATTAACCTTGAAAAAGATTCAAATAACTTTTTTCACTTTGCAGTAGATTCGAAAACGGGGAACCTTAGCTATACCATACAATCATTGGATGCTTCTAAAGTTCTTTCATACCCAAATGTACAAAAAGGGGTAGATAAAATCTATGCCTTACATCCTGAAACAAAATCCTATGAGATTTCAAGTGCCAATGTTGTAGACAACTATATAAGCAAATTTAGCAGATATAACCTTACGTTTACTGAAAAAGATTCCAAACGCTCTATCACTATTGGAATAGATGCGGGAACGGGAGAGATTATGCCTAACAAATTTACTCCTGCCAAATAAGCATGCTTGACTAGGTTTTGGCTACGGCTAACACAGCGGCTCCACCAACCCAAATAGGTTTCCTTCCGTGCATCACCCGTTCATTCAATCTCGCCCCCTCATATTCCCACGATATGAAGCTACAGTTTTTCATCAGAGAAGGTCATAAAATAGTTAATAACGAACGGAGGAAAAGGAAGAGGTTGCGTTGAATTGCCGTTAAAAATAAAGATATGAATGAAAGAACGAGAGCGTCCTATCAATTATGCAGGACGCTCTTGCTTGTTATACATGAACTATAGACTTCTTTCTAACAAAACTCCAACTTGTTTGGCCATAACTTGCGGCGGATACGGCATCCCGTTCCGAATCCACCACTCAATTACTCCTACATAAGCGTTCCCAGCATATTGCAGCATAACATCTTCACTTAATTCAGTATTCCTACCGCTTTCTCTGTCAATCTCACCTTTGAATCCTTCAATAAATGAAGAAAAAAGCCGTGACCTGAAAGACGATGGGGTCCCTTTACTTGCTAACATGGTGGAAAAAAACAAGTAATTATCCGCAAAATATTCAAAATATGGAATAAGAGCGTCGATCCAATCCATCTCACATGCCCACTTATCCATCTCTCCTAATTCGTCAAGGTGTGTTTCAATGAGTTTATCCAATAAATCATATTTGTCTTGATAATGAAGATAGATGGTTCCGCGGTTCACATTTGCCCGATCCGCAATATCCTGAATAGTAATCTCATCAAAGTTTTTTTCAGTCATCAGTTCAATAATAGCTTGTTTTAAGGACTCTTGTGTTTTAAGAATTCTCCGATCCACTTTGGTCATAGAAGAACATCACCTAGCCTTCTGAGATAATGAACATATTTGTTATATCTGTTGATATATCAACATTTCACGGTTTTTTAACCATTGATTATACTCTTCTTGCTCATATAATAATAGACATAAGTTGATTAAACAACAAAATTTGAATATCCGGCTCTAGAGGATGACATAGGATTGTCTTCCGGGCGGATATTGATACTACATTGGATTGCAGGAGGTTAAACTATGATTACTGTTAAAGCACGCGCAACTTTCAGTCCAGAGGGTCCATTCAAACTGACCAAGATAGAGCGTAGGGATCTCCAGCCTCATGATGTCCTCATTGAGATTAAGTACGCTGGTATTTGCCATTCTGATATTCATACAGCTCGCGGCGAGTGGGGGGCGGTGAACTATCCTTTAGTTCCAGGACACGAGATTGCCGGAATTGTCACCCAGGTTGGTTCGGATGTCACAAAGTTTGCGATTGGTGACCGGGTGGGGGTAGGCTGCATGGTTGACTCCTGCGGAGAGTGCGTTAACTGCCATAATGGAGAGGAGCAGTATTGCCTTAGTGGGAATACGGGCACCTATGGAGTCATCGACAGATACGGGCAGTATACGCAGGGTGGTTATTCCACTCACATCGTTGTAACTGAAGAGTTCGTGGTTAGAATACCTGACGGTTTGGAGCTTGATGTCGCCGCTCCTTTGCTTTGTGCCGGTATCACAACTTATTCGCCTCTGCGCCATTGGGGAGCCGCTCCCGGCAAAAAGATAGCTGTTGTGGGGCTTGGTGGGCTTGGACACATGGCCGTGAAGCTCGCTCATGCCATGGGGGCTGAGGTTACGGTTTTATCACAATCTTTAAAGAAAAAAGAAGACGGGTTGCAGCTTGGAGCCGAACATTATTATGCCACGAACGATCCAGAGACATTTAATAAATTGGCTGGTTCGTTCGATCTAATCGTAAATACAGTCAGCGCGAAAATCGATATGAATGCCTATCTTTCGTTGCTTGCGTTGGACGGTACATTAGTCAACGTAGGTGCGCCAGCGGAGCCATTGTCCGTGCATGTTTTATCTCTTATCGGTCATCGTCGGTCGTTTGCTGGATCGATGATTGGCGGTATTCGTGAAACGCAGGAAATGTTAGACTTTTGCGCTGAACACACTATTACTCCTGAGATTGAGGTTATCTCTGCTAACCAGATTGATGAAGCCTGGGAGCGTGTATTAGCCTCAGATGTCCGGTATCGATTTGTGATCGACATCAGCACGATGAACAATGAATAGAGAGTCATCCTTGCAAAGCAATATGGGGCACTCCAACCACGGTGTGCCTCTTCCCGTACGAATCTATGAAGCAGCTATTAGACCAAATAACTTAAAATGGAGGTATTTGAGAAATGGAAATCAAAAGAATCGGCTCGCAACCTTCCGGCAAGGGACCGTCGGAATATTTTACCGGAACAGTTCGTATTGATCCCCTGTTTGGAGCAACAGCTCCTGCTCGAGCAGCTGGAGCGACCGTTACGTTTGAGCCTGGAGCACGGACGGCATGGCATACTCATCCATTAGGACAAACTTTGATTGTTACCGCGGGCAGTGGACGGGTGCAACGCTGGGGCGGTCCGATCGAGGAAATTCGTCCCGGTGACGTGGTCTGGTTCCCGCCGGGTGAGAAACATTGGCATGGTGCTTCTCCAACCACCGCTATGACTCACATTGCCATTCAAGAACAACTTGACGGTAAGGCTGTCGAATGGATGGAGAAAGTCAGTGACAATCAATACGATGCCTAGTCGGACTGGACTTTACACGAAATGCAAAAATGCCTGTTTAAGGAAATCACATGGTTTGATAGCAGTCAGCAGTTCGCACGGGAAGAAGTGAGGATATGAGATAAATGATGACTGTTAAACGAAATAACTTGCTTATATTAATTTTGACAACGGGTGTATTTGGCATTTTAAATACCGAAATGGGCGTTATTGGTATATTGCCGTTAATTGCCGATAACTTTCAGGTCAGTATATCCAGTGCAGGGTTGGTTGTAAGTCTTTTTGCACTTGCTGTAGCAATATCTGGTCCAATTATGCCTATTTTATTTTCGCGCATGAATCGTAAGGCGACCATGTTACTTGTACTGGGCATTTTCCTTTTAGGAAACGTTGTCTCGGCACTCACAACTAACTTTACCGTACTAGTTATCGTTCGTGTGATCCCAGCCCTATTTCATCCGATTTATGTTTCATTGGCTTTTACAGTAGCTGCCAGATCGGTTAGTAAGGAAGAGGAACCCAAGGCGGTATCCAAAATATTTATTGGTGTTTCGGCAGGAATGGTACTTGGTGTGCCCGTTACTAGTTTGATTGCTACGGCAACCTCACTAAACATGGCAATGTTATTCTTTGCTATTGTGAATGCTATCGTATTTATAACTACACTCCTCTATGTACCATCCATGCCTGTTCGTGAAAAACTATCTTACGGTGCACAATATAGCGTACTAAAAAAATCAATTACCTGGTTATCCATTGCCGCGGTCATTTTTATGAATGGAGCTGTATTCGGAGTCTATAGTTACCTCACGGAGTATCTTGAAACCGTTACGAAGATGACATGGAACACAATTAGCTTCATTTTATTTATATACGGTGCGGCAAATATTATTGGGAATATCCTAGCAGGGAAGTTGCTCACTACTAATGCTTTCAAATCTGTAGCGACTTTTCCTTTTGCATTAGGAGCTGTTTACATCGTCTTATTCCTGATGGGACATTTCAGTGTTCCAATGGCCTTCATTATTTTATGCTGGGGGATCTTGGCTGGTATCGGGGCAAATATCAACCAATACTGGATTACGTCTGCAGCTCCAGAGGCTCCTGAGTTTGCAAATGGATTATTTTTAACATCCGCAAACTTAGGAACAACAGTTGGTGCCACAGTATGCGGATTTTTTATATCAGGCCTTGGCATTCATTACGTTGTATTTGGAGGATTTCTGTTACTGATAGGAAGTTGTGTATCCATTTTTCTAAGAAAATCCAGCTATTGCGGGGGTTAAAGCTTAATAAATCAGCGGCTGTTTAAGACTATTTACTCTTGTCTGAGACAGTCGCTGTTTATGATAGAGAAGTCCGGAAGTAATGAAGCAAAACCATCCGAAAATAGAATAGGTAAGAAGGAGATACCCAATGCATTTGAGTATCTCTTTTTGATTTTATGGGTGACAGAGTAACTTGTGGAAATTTAGATAAGTCAGATTTTTAAACGCTGTTAACATACATTACAAATTAAAATGTTGACAAAGTTAAAAGGTGATGTTAAATTGTTTGAAAATACAGAATCAAATGGAGGGATCGAAATGCAACAAACCCAAAGGCAGCCTTGGATCAATGCGGGTACACTGACATCCATCCAAGAGAAGGGCCACAAGTTGATCCACGGCGGGATCGTCGTGTTTTATCATGAGGAGAAGGTTTATGCGGTCGACAATCGCTGTCCGCATATGGGATTTCCCTTGCATATGGGTAGCTTGTGTGAAGGGATACTCACCTGCCATTGGCATCATGCGCGCTTTGATGTTTGCAGCGGTGGAACGTTGGATCTGTGGGCGGACGATGTTCCATCCTATGAAGTAAAACTTGAAAATGGAGTAGTTTGGGTGAATCCACATCCAAAACAGACGAACAGCGTTGAGAAATACAAACGCCGGTTGCGAGAAGGCCTGGAACAAAATTTGGGTCTCGTGATTGCCAAAGCCGTTGTCGGATTGGTGGAAGCCGGCGTTCCAGCAACGGAAATCATGCAGGTAGGCATAAATTTCGGTACTGTGCATGGGAGAAGCTGGGGTTCGGGACTCACGATTCTTACCGCGATGGCCAATGTACTGCCAAAGCTAGATAAAGCAGGAACGATTCTCGCTCTTTATCAAGGGTTGCTTCATGTGGCGCGCAACAGCTCCGGTGCCGCGACTCGGCATCTGCTTAAGCCACTACCGGAGGCTAACGTGCCGTTTGAGCGGCTGACGGAATGGTACCGCAGCTGTATCGAGGTGCGCGACACTCAAGGGGCAGAAAGAGTATTGCTCACGGCGATCCACCAAGGGGCTTCGCTGGAGATGCTTTCGGAGATGATGTTGATGGCGGCGACTGACCACTTTTATTTAGACGGCGGCCATACGTTCGATTTCCATAATAAAGCCTTTGAAGCGATTGGCCTTATCGGCGAGGAGCACACCGAGCAGACACTGACCTCACTGGTTCGGCTCCTCGCCAATCCGACAAGGAGCGAGGAACTTCACCAATGGCAGTCGCCAGTGAATCTGGTCGCTCCGCTAAAGGAAGCTTTCGCTCTACTGGATAGCCTCCCTCTGGCCAAGCCCTATAGAGAGATATTCGTAGCGGAAGAGAAGAAAATGGTGGAACAGCTGTTAAGTGACAAACCACTCGAAACAGTGAGCCTTGTGACAGAGCTATTGAAATCCGGTGCACATCCGGCGCAACTGGCCCAATTGGTTGCTTTAGCCGCAGCTGAACGAATCGTGCGCTTCCATACCCAGAATGATTTCGGGGATTGGATCTCCGTTTTGCATACCTTTACCTATTCCCATGCCGTGCATGAGCGATTGCGCCGATCTACCCATCCGCTGCTCATTCGGGCCATCTACCACGGGCTAATCAGAATTTATTTGGATCGCTTTTTGAATATCCCTGCGGCACCCCGCCCGGATGGCTCGGCCGTCCCAGCCGTTGACACTACCTATCCGGAGCGATTGCTGCAAATTTTGGATCTACGCCAGCAGGTGAACGAATCGGCACGCTGGACAGCGGGATATCTGCACGCCGGCGGCGACCCTGACGCCCTGCTTAATACGTTGGGCCATGCGCTATTACGCGAGGACGCCGAATTCCATTCGTTTCAAATGTATGAAGCAGCGGTCGCCGAATTTGAGCGCTGGACAATACGTAGCGATGATTTTGCCGCTCGCGCTGGTGAAACAATGCTTCTGGCGGCAACCCGCTATTTGGCGGCGCATGCACCCACCCCTCGTGAACTTCCACATATCGCCCGAATTGCCACTCGACTGCACCGGGGCGAACGGCTATTTGAAGAGGCGTAATCTAAAAGAGTTGATGAATACCGAGAAAAAAGAGTATTAATCTAAAATAGCAGAGGAACTCCTGAATCGCAAAAAGGAGTTCCTTTTTCGTTTGAACGTCTGCATGGGTTATTTGAAAGGAGAGGATTGGACTCCACGGAATTTTAAATAGGCTGAGAATAAATATGTCAAGCAGGATACTGCCAACCACTGTGAGCCAGAAGCCGTCCACAGATACAAGGTGAAGGGCAAGGTCCAGACAAAGGCAATCAAAATCACCGGCACTGAAATAAATGAGGTAATTAGCGCAAAGAAGGCTGGTAGGACAACTAAGAGTATGAGCAAGAAATCAAGTCCTTTAAAAGCATCGCCATAAATATAGCCATAGGAGACAAGCAGGGCAAGTACTGATCCTGTGAATCCGACAAGGAAACCGACAAAGGATAACCAGTTGGTAAACATCTGTTTTCGCCTCCTGATTTTCTTACATCGTAACATTTGTTAGATAAATAGGGGGTAAATTCCAGAAGCATTTACACACCAAAATGAAGGATAAACTACATTTTTAGAGATGTATTGAAGTGTTTTGTTTCAAAAGATATACTATTCTCAAAATTACTCACAAATTGATGACAAAGGAGCTTCAGTATGGAGCAGCATGTGAAGGAACGAATTCGGAAGCAATATGGGAATCTGACAGCCAGCCAAAAAATCATATCCAAGATCGCGATCGAAAAGCCAAGCTTACTGGCTATTCATACAGCCAAGAAGATTGCTGAGCTGACGAATACGAGTGAGGCTACCGTTATCCGTTTTTGTTACGCATTAGGGTATTCCGGATATACCGAGCTCCAGGACGAGATCAAGAAATCACTCTTAGTCGGGGAGCAAAAAAAGGGTCCATTCCAAAAATACCGTGATACCGAAGGCACGCTCAGCCGCGACAATTATGCACACCAGGTCATCGAAACAGATATTGCTTATTTGCAGCAAAGCTTGCAGCAACTCGATTACGGTCTGCTTCAGCAAGCTATCGACCATATTATTCGCGCAAATCGCATTGTGGTGGTCGGTTTCCGCTGGTGCCATATTCCAGCCAAATGGTTGTTCTCCTCGTTGAATGCGATCAAGGGAAACACGCATTTGTATACCGGAGCAGTGGATAATGCCGACTATTTCCTCACAGAGAGAGAGCAGGAATGGCTTGTCATCGCAATTTCCTTTCCTCGCCACCCGAGCGAAACAGTGGCAATGGTTCATTCTGCAAAAGAGCTGGGAGCCAAAATCTTGGCGATCACAGAAGGAGAGCTGTCTCCAATCAGTCAGGCAGCCGACCTGCTTTTGAAAATTACGACACCACAGCCTGTTGCGACAAGTGGCATGCCGACGCTCTTTTCTATTCTCAATGTCTTGATCCAGGGGGTGATGGTACACGATTCGGAAAATGTGCAAAAACGATTGCAGCACTATGACGAAATCAGCTCAAAGCTGTATTCATTCGCCGGAGACGAGGAAGAGGATTATTCGATTTTTTGAATGAGCCATATAGGGATAATCAGCCCCAAAACAGTAGTGAACAGGAGGAGCACGCCAAAATGACACGACCGATTCTTTTTGCAGCAACAGGTGACAGCTTTATTACACGCAATCTTCCTTACAAGGACCAGGCATTTCGAGAGGTGTCTCGCTTACTCCATCGAGCAGATGTACGTATCGCCAATCTGGAAACAACGGTCCATGACAATGAAGGCTACCCAAGCGCTCAAAGTGGGGGAACATGGGCAATGTCACCTCCTTCCGTATTACACGTCATGAAGGATTACGGCTTTAATCTGATCGGCTGGGCTAACAACCACACGTTGGACTATTTGTATGGCGGGTTGGAAGCTACCGAACGAAATCTGAATGAATTCGGCTTTGTTCACGCTGGAGCGGGTAAAAATTTGGCAGAGGCTGGTGCCCCTCGGTATTTGGAATGTGAATCTGCCAGAGTGGCTCTCATCGCTGCTACCTCTACCTTTCATCCGTGGTGGGCAGCAGGAGACCAACGACCGGATAGTATCGGGAGACCGGGCATCAATCCGATGCGCTATATCATGACGCACCATGTACAGGAAGACAAGCTGAAGCAGCTGCAAGCGATTTCTGAATCCACAGACATTAATGCCTTCAACAAACTATTAATTGAGGAAGGCTTTATGAATGATCCTGGCAAAGACATCTTTCTTTTTGGGAACTCTCGCTTTGTTGTAAGCGATGAAGAAGGAACGAGTACACAGCCGCATCCGCGTGACCTGCAGCGCATCGTAAAAACGATCAATGAAGCAAAGCAGCGCGCGGACTACGTTATCATCAGCATACATGCACATGAGATGAAGGGAGAAGCCAAGGAAGTTCCAGCCGATTTCCTGCCGACCTTTGCAAAGGCTTGTATTGATGCTGGCGCACACGCCGTAGTGGGACACGGACCGCATCTGTTGCGCGGCATTGAGATCTACAAGAACAGACCGATTTTTTACAGTCTGGGCGACTTCATTTTCCAAACCGAGGCGGTTACGAGTCAGCCTGCTGATTTTTATGAGCACTATGGCTTGGACCACACGCACACAGTTGCCGACGCCTTGAATGCAATGAGTGCGAACTATACGCGAGGATTATGCGTTCATCGAGAAGTGTGGGAATCAGTTGTTCCTCTGTGGAAAATGCAGGACGGGGAGCTAGTTGAGATCGAGCTGCACCCGATCGAGCTTGGATTCAATTTGCCTGTGCATCGGATGGGCTGGCCCAAAATAAGTGCGGATACACGCATTTTGGAAGACCTTCAGGCTTTGAGTGCCCCATACGGTACTGAAATCAAGATGGAAGGGGGAATCGGGCGAGTGGTCCTTAGGTAAGTTTGCGATCCCTATTACCTTTCACACTGATCACACAGGAACAGCTGTCAGCTTGTCTGCGAAAATGGAGCCGGCCATTGGTGCGAAAGAAATCATTTTTACCCGTGTCTGATTGATCTTGTTAATGAATGGAGTGATACGCATGATGGCCAGAATTACGATGTTAATGCTTTTTGTGCTTTACATGATTAACTACGCAGACAAAACGATTGCAGGCTATTCGGCTGTTCCGATCATGGAGGAATTTTTTCTGACACAAAAGGAATGGGGCCTGGTTGGAAGCAGCTTCTTCTGGTTCTTCTCAATCGCAGGGATTTTGGGAGCTGCCTTATCTGATCGAATCGGTACGAAAAAGATGCTGGCAATTATGGCGATTTCCTGGACGGTCATCCAGTTTGGGGCATGCGTGATTGCTGGCCTGCCGATGCTGGTGCTGGCGCGGGTGCTCTTAGGTATTGGTGAAGGTCCATTCTGGGCGACTGTCGTCAGTCACTTAAACAAATGGTTTCCCGAAGAAAAGCGTGGTCTCGTCTATTCTACGGTCAACTTTGGCGCATTCGTCGGAGCCGTTGCTTCAGCCCCATTGCTCGTTTCGTTAATTGATTCTAACGGTTGGCGCTTTGCCTGGGCATTCATGGGCGCACTCAGCTTGATCTGGTTGATTATTTGGCTTGTAATTGGCAAGGAAAGGCCGCAAATCAGTATCACACCTACCAAAACAGAAGCACCGTCTCTTCCAAAAGCGAAATGGTCCGACATATCTGGAGTCTTGCTGTCATCTACTTTTATCCTTTGTTTTCTCATCTATTTCGCTCAAATTTGGGGTACGACGTTCGCAGCGGTATGGGAGCCCGTCTATTTGGTCAAGGTATTCGAATTAACGAATCAAGAAATGGCTTATGCAATCGCAGGAACAGGCTTACTCGCAGGCTTGATGACCATTTTCATTTCCTGGATGGGTGATCGATTGTATAAAAAGCATCGCAGCTATCGCAAGTCCTATGTCTTCATCGGCGGAACGTCAATTGTTTTGGGTGGGCTGTGCTTCTTCGCGGTGCCGTTCCTGCAATCAACCGCTCTCGTCCTTATTGCTCTTTGCCTTGGTAAAGGATTTGCTTTTTCGGTCGGTACAGCCGCATCGGTTATTGTCAGCAGCCTTTTGCCAGAGAGAACGGGTTTGCTTGTAGGAGTTTTGTCCAGTCTGGTAACCTTGGCAGGAATCATTTCCCCGCTCGTTACAGGCTCGATTGTTCAAGCCGCAGGTAATGTGGGAACAGGCTTTGGCAATGCGATGATCGTAAACGCACTCATTTTCGTAGTATGTGGCGCATTGTTCCTGATGTTTGCAAAACGAAACGAGCAAAAAAATGAGCTGGCTCCACCTATTACGAACGCTTCCTAGCAAAAAATGACAAATTACTTCTTTTTGGAAACAAATGCTTTATCCTGATTATTTCAAATGTTACAATTTTCAAAAGGGGGTAGATGTGTGATGTATCATTTAAATGAAAATCTGAAGCAAAGCGCTCAAAACTTCCCAGACCATCCCGCTTACATATTTTTGGGGGAGTCCACAACTTATGCTGAACTAGACCAGCAAGTTGATTATTTGGCTGCAGGACTTGCCAAACGCGGAATCGGAAAAGGTGACTCTGTCGCTTTGCTGCTGGATAACCGCCCACATTTTGTAAGCGCTTACTACGCGATTTTACGGGTGGGGGCGGCGGTAGTACCGATGAATCCCATCTACACACCTAGAGAGATCAGCTATATTTTGGCCAATAGCAAAACAAAAGCGGTTATTGCCTTGGCTGCACTGGAGCCAGTAGTGGCATCAGTCAAGGAAGACCTGAAAGATTTGGAGCTGTTCATCTACACGGAGCCAGTAGGCGATGAGCTGAGCATCGACCAGATCATACTGGAAAAGGAGACGGACTTCACTTCACCAGAGATGGGAGAGGACGATCTCGCTGTCATCCTGTACACCTCTGGTACGACTGGCCAGCCAAAAGGAGCAATGCTCTCCCACCGCAATATGGCTTCGAATGCCGAAGCAATGGGCATCCTTTTTGAGCTGACGCCACAGGATCGAATGGTCTCTGTCTTACCGATGTTCCACGTGTTTTGTATGACGGTCTGCCTGAATGGCCCTGTGCGGTACGGTGCAACAATGTTGATCATACCGAGATTCCACCCTGTGGAGGTGATCAACACCATCCGTGAACAAAAAGCGACTTGCTTTGCCGGAGTGCCTACCATGTACAACTACATGCTCCAGGTTCCTACGGCAACAAAAGAAGACCTCGCTTCTATCCGACTGTGCTGCTCTGGTGGTGCTGCGATGCCAGTAGAGCTGCTCCATAAATTCGAAGCAAAGTATGAAAAGATCATTCTGGAAGGGTATGGTCTGTCCGAAGCGGCGCCGGCTACCGCGTTTAATCCGCTGCGAGGAACACGTAAGCCAGGCTCGATCGGGGTTGATATACCTGGCGTCACAAACAAGATTTTTGATCCCGAGGGGAACGAACTGCCTTGTGGAGAAGTAGGAGAGCTCGTCGTCAAAGGTCCAAATGTCATGATCGGTTACCTGGGATTGCCAGAAGAGACGAATGCCGCTCTCAAGGACGGCTGGCTCTATACCGGAGATTTGGCACGGATGGATGAAGAGGGCTATGTATATATCGTCGACCGGAAAAAAGATATGATTTTGGTAGATGGGTACAACGTCTATCCACGTGAGGTAGAAGAAGTGCTCTACCAGCATCCGGCGATTATTGAAGCGGCTGTCATCGGCGTCCCGGACGAGGTGCATGGTGAGGCGGTCAAAGCGTTCGTGGCTCTAAAGGAAGTTGCCGTTTCCCAAGAAGAAATCGTATCCTTTTGCCAGGACAAACTAGCCAAATACAAAGTACCTCGGCAAGTAGAAATTGTCACCGAGCTGCCGAAAAACAGTACCGGAAAAATTTTGCGCCGTTCACTGCGAAAATAGTGAATGACAAAAAAACCAGTTTAAAACATCGTGTTGTTTTAAGCTGGTTTTCTATCTGTAGAAGCGCATAGGCTTCACTCCTGACGCAAATGGCAAGCGAGCTGCACCTTCAACAAATCTGCCGGCTGGTGCAGATCGATAGCAAGCAGCTCTTCAATACGTTTTAAACGCTGGTACAAGGTATTGACGTGGATGTGCAATTCGCGAGCTGCTTGCTGGGGGGACTGACTGCATCTCATATACGTAAGCAGTGTGTGCTCAAGCTCCTGATACTTTTCCTGTCCTTCCCAAAGCGGCTCAAAGACATCGCGGATGAATGCGTCAATATCTTCCTGAGATTGATTAAGTATCAAGCGATTTATACCCAGATCGCTATAACGGACAACACCTGATCGACCTCGATTCACCAAATAATGTGCTGCTTTTTTGGCTTCCTCAAAGCTCTTTCCAATCTGCTCCAAGTCAGAGACGACACTTCCTGCCCCTATGGAGAGGGATACTTGTTTTTCTAGCTCCCATTCTTGAACGGCATCAGAGAGACGTTCGATCACTTCTTTTACCTCTAGCGAATTCGATGGCGTCAATAGAATTGTAGCGTGATTATGAAATCCATAGATTAAAACCTGGCTGCTCGCAAAGTCCCATTTCCAGCGAGTAACGAGCCTGTGAATGTTGGCTTCAAGCAAGGACAGATCGTGCGAACGGCTTAAATACGCATAAATAACCCAATAGTCTCCATGTGGCGAAAGTCCAAATCCTCGCGCGCGTTCGAATAGCTCGCTGCCTTTGCTGATGATCAGCTCTTGAAAAATGTCATGTGCACGCTTGTACAAAACGGAGCTGAGTGATTGTTTTTTCACCAAATCTAGGGTAAGGACTGCACTTCCTTGCTCGATTGTCACACGCTCCAGCTCAGATAGATGACGCTCCTTGATCAAAATAATGAGACAACCTAGAAAAACACTGCCGTTTGTTAGCGGATATACGTAGCAGGACTGCTGGCGATTTTTCTGACCAGAAAATAACTGCACGAGGATCGGGTGCCTTTTGCCCGCGAGCAAGGCAGACAGCTCATCCCAGCTAAACAGGATCGGACTTTCCGCTGGATAATATCGCTGCTCCAGCCAATCGGCAAAAAAGACCTGCTTGGCAGTCATTCTGCCCAGTGCTTTCACAATAGTCTCTGTGCCTTTATTTTGCAGAGACAGCTGTTTGATGGACTCGTGAATTTTGTTTCGCTTGACGAGATCATCATGCTTTACTCGCAGCTGTTCACTAATCGCAGCCATGTTTTGATAGGCCTCTCGTGATTCCGCATACAGTCTCGCATTTTGCAGCGCAATGGAGGTTTGATCAGCAAAGCCCTGAAGGAGGGCAAGATCGTAGTTGGAAAACACATTTTCCTGATGAAATTGATGCAGAACAAGAACGCCGATTCGTTTTTGTTCCAAAGAGATGGGAACGCATAAGAGTCCAGTCAAGCTGTGAAGTGCTTTTGCGTCATTCAGCGATTCAAAGTTATCTTGAGACAAATCGATCATAGCCTGTGAGGTTTCGGGATGGGTACGATACATTCTTGGCTGTCCATCCTGAAAAACCTTGCCTGCAATCGATTCGCCAATGCGTAATTTAAAATTACGGTAAACGGTGTCGTGAAAGCCAACCGTTGCCTTCGGTACGAGCCGATCAATGTCGGCATCATACAAGTGCAACAGACCGGCATCTGCAGCGGGAATTACCGCCAGCGCATTACTGATAATATCGCGAATGATGCTTTCCACATCCAATGTCGCAGAAATCGAATGGATTCCTTGCAAGAGCTTGGTCCATTCCTGACTTTTGGTCTCGATCATTTCTTCTGCTACGAATAATTGAAAGGCAAGCCAAAGAATCTCCCATTGCTCAGAGGTAAGAGAAATAGGGGAGAAATCGGATTTTTCCCGCACGACTACTGCTTGTCCTTCCTCGGAAAAAAAGAAGCGGAGGTAGCAGAGGTCTGCTTGTTCTTCATAAAGATAACGATCTACACCTGCATGAAAAGACACTTCGTCAGGCTTGTGTGTATGGATGCTCTCTACTTCTTCTTTCGGTACGGATGAATAAGAAAGCTGGAGATGGCGATCACGTGAGCCTTGTACCCATATAGAGAATGGAGTGCCCGCAAAGTATTGGTGCAGCTTGGATAACAAGTAATCAAATGCATTCAACTTATTCCCCACCTTATAGAGGTTGTTCAAAAAGTCGTCTTTTGATCACGAAGGAGTCCTGAAAGCTTATTCGACATCGAAAATGGCGTTCACCTTCGAAGTCCGGTGCTCATGTAGTTTGCCTACACTCCGCTCCTCCTTCGTACGTCTCTCGCCATTTTCTCGGTGCTGAAAAGCCAACTTTTTGAACACGCACGTATAGAGATATACACATAAATAAAAGTGATTCTGTGTGTGTACCCACATTGTATGTAGTATTTTGAATTTATACAATACTCTTATAAGACCAAAGAGTAGGTGGGGGATTATATGACAGCGACATACCAGAACTATATTAATGGAGAATGGGTAGCGAGCCATACAGGTCAAGTATTTGCGAGTACCAACCCTGCACAAACAGCTGAGGTTCTCGGTTACTTTCAAAAATCAGATGGGGCAGATGCCCGTGTAGCGATTGAAGCTGCTGCGAGTGCTTTTGACAAGTGGTCAAAAACGCCGGCACCTTTGCGAGGCGAGTTTCTGTTCTCTTTAATACACCTCTTAGAAAAGCACAAAGAAGAATTGGCTGAAACGATCACCCGTGAGGTAGGAAAAACATTGCGGGAAGCTCGCGGTGAAGTGAATAAAACGATTACATCGATGAAGCAGCTGACAGGCGAGGCTACTCGTTTGACAGGACAAACCGTACCCTCCTTTGATGAGCGAGTCATTGGCTATACGGTACGGGAACCAATTGGCGTTTTTGCGATCATCGCACCATGGAACTTTCCTTTGGGAATCGGCTTGTGGAAGATCGTTCCAGCGATCATTGCAGGCAACACGGTCGTTTTTAAACCAGCGAGCAACACTTCGCTTATTAGTGTAAAGCTGGTTGAGTTGCTGATCGAAGCGGGGGTTCCTGCAGGAGTCGTCAATCTGGTAACGGGACCAGGCTCAGTCATCGGCGATGAGCTAGCGAATAATCCGTTGATCAAAGGAATTTCCTTTACAGGCTCCTCCGAAGTCGGCTTGTCATTGGGACAAGCTGTAGGAGCGCGAGGCGGCAAAATTCAGGCAGAAATGGGTGGAAAAAACCCAGCGATTATTTTAGCAGACGCAGACATCAATTTGGCTATCGATTGTATCGTCACCAGCGGCTTTTTTGACAATGGACAGCGTTGTACGGGTACGAGCCGTGTGCTGGTAGTTCCAGAGGTAGCCGAACAGGTGAAAGCCAAATTAATCGAACGGGCGAAGAGCATGAAGATCGGAGATGGCTTTGATCCAGAGAGCAATAACGGTCCAGTCGTTGACGAGCATCAGCTAAACCTGTATCTCCATTACGTGCAAAAAGGGATCGAAGAAGGTGGCGTGCTGGAATGCGGTGGTAAGCGTCTGGTCGACGGAGACCTGGCAAATGGCTATTTCGTTGCGCCAACGGTCTTTACCGGAGTGACCCAAGAGATGACAATCGCCAAGGAAGAAATTTTTGCTCCGGTTATCGCGGTCATCGATGTGGAATCGTTCGAGCACGCCATGGAGATCGCAAACCAAGTGGAGTTTGGCTTGTCATCCACGATCTTCACCAACGACCTGCAAAAGGCCTTCCAATTTGTAAAGGGCATCCAATCAGGTGTTACACACGTCAATATGCCTTCTACGCATTTTGAATCGCAGTTCCCGTTTGGCGGCAAGAAGATATCTGGTCTGGGTCCGAGAGAGCAAGGGGAGTCGGCACTCGATTTCTACATCGAGACCAAAACGGTCTATATTCGCGCATAAGCCTGTAGAGAGTAGGGGGAGCAAGTATGGAAGCGATTGGAGTCATTGGCATTGGAGCAATGGGCAAGGGAATGATCGGTAGTTTGTTGAAAAAGGGCTATCATGTTTACGCGTATGATCCAAGTCCAGCCGCGCAGCAGTGGGCGAGTGAGCAAGGGGCTCATGTGGTAGCTTCACCGCAGGCTGTAGGATGCGTCACCCGAGTCGTATTTACTTCTTTACCGGGTCCAGAGATTGCCCAGCAGGTGATGCTTGGGGAGGACGGACTCTACCAGACACTGCCCGAGGGCAGCTTCGTTTTCGATACGAGCACGATTGATCCAGCAACAGCCAAGCGATTGAACCAATCAGCGCTGGAAAAACAAATCTACTATTTTGATTGTCCAGTAAGCGGAGGACCGGCAGGCTCTGCGGCAGGGACATTAACGATCATGGTTGGCGGAGATGAGTCCAAGCTTGAGGCGATTATGCCGTATCTGCAATTGATCGGGAAAGAGATTTTCTATTTGGGTGAATCCGGATCGGGTCAGGTCGCCAAGCTTTGCCACAATTCCGTCGTGGCGGTAATTACGACTGCATTGGGAGAAGCTCTGACGGTAGGGGCAAAAGCAGGAGTCGATCCACATAAACTCGCCGCCGTTATCGATAAAGGCTCGGCTCACAATCGTGTCCTGTCCGTATTCGGTCCGAATATTTTGTACGGTACCTATGAAAAATCAATCTTTTCGCTGGATCACATGCACAAAGACCTGCAGCTGTACGCGGCAACAGCGAGGGAACAGCAAGTGCCGGTTTTGGTTGGCTCGACCGTTGCCCAAATGTATGAGGCGGCAAAAGCACAAGGCAAGGGAAGCTGGGATTCCTCCGCAGTTTGCACAGTTACAGAAGAGCTGGCGAATGCGACGGTGGCTAGATAAGATTATACGGAAAGTCGATGGTTCTTGTTTTAGGACCGTCGACTTTTCATTTTTTTGTCCATATTCTTAATTGTTTGCGAATAATCATTTTGCCCCCCAAGAAAAACGAGTCACGATCAGAAAGCTTCGGCAATAACGGTCCGAGGCTTTTTAGGATGTGGTCAGAGGATAATTAGAATGTCTCCGATTTTATGTGGTGGAAAAAAGGTCGTTGACATGACACTAAAAGGTGTCGTATTATCGAAATGACACTAAATGGTGTCCAATTGAAAGCAAGCCATTTGAAAGGTTGAAAACCTGAATAAGTTTCGTTTTAAACCATTCATGAGGGGGAGACGAATGAGCAAGACGATCAGCGCAGCAATAACTTCGCGAGCAGAAACACAGCCCAGAGGAAAAATGATTGCTTATTGGACAGTCACATTCTTACTCGCAGCCACGGTTATGTTAAGTGGTATTGGTCAACTAATGCAATATGGCGGAAATCTTGAGTTAGTGACGAATCTTGGTTACCCAATATACGTCTTGACCATTCTCGGGATGTGGAAAATGCTAGGAGCTATCGCTCTCGTCATGCCAGGTTTTCCTCGACTTAAAGAATGGGTTCACGCTGGTATCTTCTTTTTAATGACGGGTGCGGCATTATCTCATGCTTTTGCTAACGATTTTGGTGAGTACGGGTTTCATATTATCCTTCCGCTTTTCTATGCCGTACTAAATATCGCCTCGTGGACACTGCGTCCGAAGAGCCGTAAACTTTAGGGAGGTGGTGAAATCAACGGCTGTCCCTTCGTAGCAGCAAATAGATTTCTCCTGCAGAACATCATATTTTTGGAGGGAGTGTCGTGAGCGAGAACAACCAGTTACGGGATGTGTTTGACGCGATTGCAGATCCAACAAGGCGCCGACTGATTCGCCTGTTGGCAGGGGCAGGGGAGATACCGCTTCATGAATTAACAGCACAGTTTCAAATGGGGCGAACAGCGGTATCCAAGCATTTAACCATCCTTAAAGAAGCTGGACTGGTACTGGACCGAAAAGTCGGCAGAGAAACGCGATTTAGGCTAAACGCCACGCCACTCAGAGAAATTCAGGATTGGGTAGCTTTCTACAGTCAGTTTTGGAGTACGAATATGTTGCGCTTGAACCAACTATTAGAGGAGGAAGAAGAATGAGTTTAACATTATCCTTGGATTTTCAGTACAAGACGTCAATTGAGAAGCTTTGGTCCGCTTTAACCGATTCTAGTAAGCTTGCCAAATGGGTGGTCAATAACCACACTGGTCAGCCGATGGAAAATGATTTTAAACCTGTCGTAGGACACCATTTTCAGTTTCGCACTCAGCCATCCGAATATTGGGATGGAATTGTTGACGGTGAGGTGCTCATCGTAGACGAACCAAACAAGTTGTCCTATACGTGGGCCAGTGGAGGAGAGAAGCACACGGTCACCTGGACACTGGAGGATGTAGGGGAAGGAAAGGTTAATCTTCATCTCGAACAAACCGGAATCTCAAATGCCCAAGCACTAGGCGGAGCTAAGTATGGCTGGAGTAAATGGTGCGGTGAGCTTGAAAAAATGTTGGAACAATAACCGCATTCAACAAGAAATCAGATAAATAGAAAACCTTCCATTTGATGCAAACGAGAATGAATGCCCAAATGGAAGGTTTTGTTATGCTAATTTTTGCGATCAGGATAATCTGAGCGTGGAAAAAGCATTCAGATTTTTGCCATAAAGTGCATAATGGTACTAAGTATGATATATTTTTTACAGAACTAAAGAGGATAATTGTGGTAATTCAGTAAAAAACACTCAATCTATTGAATCGTCCAAGGAGAGTGGAACCAGATGTTTACGTATGATCGCTCTTTGCCTTTAGATTTTGAAGAATCTTCATGTATTGAAAAAGAAGGTTATACGATTAGAGACGTGTCTTATTTAAGTCCGTATGGTGGAAAAGTACCTGCTTATTTGGTCGTTCCCACTTCCGACGGACCTTTCCCGGCAGTTATTTTTATGCATCCGGGTCAAGGCAATCGAACATCGTTTCTGCCTGAAGCTGAGGCTTTAGCTTTAAAAGGTGTAGTTTCTCTATTGATCGCTGCCCCCGCCACGCGAAATCATCCACCAAAAGATTTAACCGAAGAACAGATATTAAATCTTGTTATAGAGACAATAACGAGCATTCGACAATATACCCAGACAGTCGTTGATATTCAGAGGGGGATTGACCTTCTTTATCGTTTTGAAAATATTGATGTAAAGCGTCTTGCCTATATTGGTCATAGTTTTGGTGCTACTTGGGGTGGAGTCCTTGCTGGAATGGAAGAACGAATTAAATCATACGTTTTGATGGCTGGATTCGCCAGTGTATCTGAGTGGCATAAAACGAGTGAACATCCATTTGCAGTCCTGATTCGTACAAAGTTAACAAAAGAGAAATTTAATGAATTTATTTCTGAATTGGAACCATTGGATGCGGTCCATTACATAAAAAAAGCTACACCTGCATCACTGTTATTTCAATTTGTTCACGATGATGAATTTGTGCCGAGTAATCAAGCGGATACATTCTATTCTACAGCAAGTTCACCAAAGGAAATTTCTTGGTATGAAACGGACCATCTTTTTGCGAATTGTGATGCTGCCTATCAAGACCGTACGCGGTGGATTATTAAGCAGTTAGGACTTACTCATCTATAAACTTACAAAATGTAGATGATATAATATTCTGAAGCTGAACATATTGTGGGTGAATTTAACTTCATCCTTTTTTTGTTGCAAAAAAGGGAATCAATCGCTTGACAGGGGGGATGCAAGAGGTGTTTTGGAAGAAAGAAACGCAGCTTGATCGAATAAAAAACAAGCTCGAAGGTGCACTGCGCAAAGATGCAGCTTTATTGGTGTTTGGAGCATCTTCACACAAGTACAAGGTGAATGAAAAGCTTACAGCAAAAGAACTTGCAGACTGGCAAGAAAAGCATAACGTCACACTTCCGGAGCCATATGCACAATTTTTAACGAAGGTCGGAAATGGTGGTGCCGGCCCGTATTACGGGATGTATTCAATTGAACAAGCAACTTCCTATACCGATACAAATGCACTCACTACAAAGTGCGTTTTGCACCCAAGAATGACAAAAGAGGAATGGAATCATCTGACCGAGTCCCTGATCAGTGATGAAGACATCTCTGACCTGGAATACGACGCAGCCCGTGATATGGTGATGGGGGGCATGCTGTGCATTGGTACTCACGGCTGTGAATACGATATGTATCTCGTCCTCGAAGGGAAGCACAGGGGAAAAATCGTTTATACTTCAGATTTCTATTCTGATCATCCCTTTTTCTTTGTCTATGAAGACAACTTTTTGGACTGGTATGAGCGCTGGCTGGACGAAATTATTTTGGATTATGATATCGGGTGGTTCGGAAGCAGAATGCCGGGTGATGAAAATGCGTTGATACAGGTTTATCAAAACGCCACAGACGAAGAAATAAAATCAAACGCGCTTCAGGGAATGTTCAAGTTTAAGAACATCTCGCAACCAACGATTGATTTTTTAAAAAGCGTTGCGGAGCAAAGTAAAAATGATCGGACCACAGCTATTCAGCTAATCTGCAAAAACTCTTTTGATGAGGGTAGAGGCTTTATTCGCGAGCTGTTGCACTCTAACAGAAATGAGGATTTTTTAAAAGCTTTACATGTTATGAACTGGTACGGCAAAGCTTTTGATTTAACCGAGTTTATAAAGGTGATATTGCAAAGTCATGACAGGGTTCAGGACGCGGAAACGTTACGTCATGTGGGGTATGTTTTGGAAGCCTCAGGCATGATTACCCTCAAAAACTTTGCGCCATTTTTGTGTCACACCGATTCGGATATACAAATTGCAGCAATCTATGCCACGAGCAAATGCAATAACAAAACGGAAAACTGGGAAACCATTGAACAGATGTTAATGAATAGCGACAAGGAGGTTATGAAAAACACCATCTTATTTTGGGGCGTTGTCCCTCATAAGGAATTATTGCCGTATTATAAGGCTGCATGGCCAGAATATAAAGGCAATATTCATTTCAGGGAAAAATTTATAGGTTGTTTGAAAGAATTACATTTGCCAGATGATTATTTTGACAAAGAATAGGAGGGATCATGTTGCAGGAGTTCTTTAACGAAATGATAAAGCAGGACGTAAAGCCGTTCTTGTCCAATCAAGGCTTCGCAAAGAAGAGTTTGAATTTTTATAAGATGTCAGATAGCCTCATCTACATGATTCATTTTCAAAAATCGTCTGGTAATACAGCGGACAATGTAATGTTTTATGTCAACTGTGGAATTTATGCAGCAGAGTTGGCTCAGATACAATCGAGAGAGATACTGACGTCCCCAAAAGAGTCGGAGTGTCACTTCAGATCCAGAATTAGGGAAATTACTGAGACTGTTCCAGATCGCTTTTCAATCAGTCCTGATACGAATATGGAAGATTTGAGAAGAATACTGCTTGGTGGATTAGCTGAGGTTATTCATTTCTATGAAACGATGACCAGTGCCAGATCCATCGTTGACTATTACACGTCAGGTCCATTTTTACATCTAGGCGAAGAGAGCTTTCATTTGCTGTTGCAATCCAATGATGTAGCAGCTGCTAATCATTATTTGAAGGCTTTACATAAAAAGCATGGATCAGAAAATCGATGGATCATATTTGAAAATAAATACAAGGCTATCTTCAATAAATACGGGGTAGAATTTGAGGCGGACGCTTTGTGACCGCTCAATCAGGTTTCATACTTCTCCGTTTTATGGAAGACAGACTAGCTTCATTCAATGCTGCAGGCAATTCACAGTTAGAACCTAACCAAAAGTCACCATGACGCTCCATGACCAGTACATTCCCGCAGCGGTAAAACGTATGAGTAGATCCTTCTTCTTTGGGGCTCGTATAATACCCATTTATCCACAACTCTTCAAGCGGCTCATCGTACTCTGGTGGATCAACATGATTTTGACGAATACTTTGAGCTAACGAATGACTACCTGTAAAAATGTAACGATATTTCATGTATATTGTTGGTTTTAAAACGGTTTCAATGCTATAATGGGGGCAGAGAAGATTATTGATGTCAGGGTAATGTGCATTGCCGCTTACATCCTGATCTCCTCCATTTGGCATGGCGGGATGGATAACTGGTATCATAGATGCTTAGTCATTAACCCACCATAAAACGGTTTGTGCAAAATCATGCACAGATTGTTTTGTGGTGGGTTTTTATTTATCTATTGGAGGTTACGTCTAGATGAAACAAGTGAGCTTTGAATTAAATGGAACGAGGCACCAAACAGAAGAGGGCACTCGTATTCTGGATTATTTGCTTCGGCAGGATATCGAACATCCACACGTCTGTTACTCTTCTGAATTAGGTCCGATCCAGACTTGTGATACATGTATGTGTGAAATAGATGGGAAAATCATGCGCGCCTGTTCTACCCAAATTCAAGATGGCATGAAGATTCTTACTTCTTCTGAGCTGGCAAAAAATGCGCAACGGGAAGCGATGGACCGGATTCTTGAAAACCACATGCTCTACTGTACAGTTTGCGACAACAACAATGGAAACTGTCGCGTTCATAACACGGTGGAATTGCTGGAAATTGAACATCAGCAACGTCCTTTCCGTGAAAAAGGCTATGAAGTAGACATGTCACATCCTTTCTATCGATATGATCCAAACCAATGCATCTTATGTGGGCGTTGTACAGAAGTTTGCCAAGATTGGCAAGTGAATGAAACGCTGACCATTGACTGGGAACGAGAAATGCCGCGCGTGATTTGGGATGACAACAAATCGATCAACGAATCATCCTGTGTATCCTGCGGTCAATGTGTAACTGTATGTCCATGTAATGCCTTGATGGAAAAATCCATGCTCGGCGAAGCAGGCTTCATGAGCGGCATGGAAAGCGACTTGTTGAATCCGATGATTGACCTGATCAAAAAAGTGGAGCCAGGCTATAGCAGCATTTTTGCCATCTCGGAAATGGAAGCGGCTATGCGCGAAACGAAAATTAAGAAAACGAAAACCGTATGTACGTTCTGCGGTGTAGGCTGTTCGTTTGAAGTGTGGACCAAAGACCGAAAAATTTTAAAAGTAGAACCAAGTCCTGAAGCACCAGTGAACGGAATTTCCACTTGTGTGAAAGGGAAATTCGGGTGGGATTTCGTCAATAGCGATCAGCGATTAACCAAGCCACTTATTCGACGCGGGGATGCGTTTGTAGAAGCTACGTGGGATGAGGCACTGGATGTCGTTGTGAACAGACTAGGTACCATTAAAGACACCTATGGCCCTAATTCGCTTGGATTTATTTCTTCCTCCAAGTTCACGAATGAGGAAAACTACCTGATGCAAAAAACAGCTCGCCAACTGTTTGGAACGAATAATGTAGACAACTGCTCGAGGTACTGTCAGTCGCCAGCTTCTTGGGGACTCCAGTATACAGGCGGAATTGGCGGAGACTCGGGAACTATTCAGGACATCGCAAAAGCTGGTTTGGTCATCTTGATGGGCTGTGCGCCAGCTGAAGCACATCCCGTACTCGCTACCAGAATCAAACGCGCGAAAAAATTGAATGGTCAAAAACTCATCACAGTTGATTTGCGCAAACACGAGATGGCAGAACGGGCAGATTTGTTCATCCGTCCAAAACAAGGAACCGACTATGTTTGGTTAGCTGCCGTGTCTAAATATATGATCGACCAAAATTGGCATGATGCCGCGTTCATCCAGGAGCATGTCAACTTTTATCCGGAATTCGTAGAATTGATTCAAAAGTATACGTTGGAATTTGCAGAAGAAGAAACAGGGATTTCCAAAGCGACGTTGATCCAAATCGCGGAAATGATTCGCGATGCTGACGGTACAGCCATTTGCTGGGGAATGGGTGTCACGCAAAATGCGGGTGGCTCCTATACCTCGACGGCCATTGCAAACCTATTGCTGATCACTGGAAACTTCATGAGACCAGGTGCAGGAGCGTACCCGCTGCGCGGACATAACAACGTACAAGGTGCGGCTGACATGGGAACCATGCCAAACATTTTCCCAGGGTATCAACCGGTTACGAACGATGAGATTCGTGCTAAATTTGAGGCAGCTTACGGCGTGAAAATTCAAGCACAGCCAGGTCTGGACAACATCCAAATGCTGGAGGCAGTAGATCGTGGCGAGCTTCGTGCAATGTACGTCGCAGGTGAAGACATGGCATGGGTAGATGCAGACTCCAACCATACGCAAGACATGCTTGCCAAGCTCGACTTTCTCGTGGTGCAGGATGTTTTCTTAAGCAAAACGGCGCAGTTTGCAGACGTTGTTTTGCCAGCGGTTCCGTCGCTTGAAAAGGATGGCACCTTTACCAATACCGAACGTCGTGTACAACGCCTGTATCAGGTGCTTGAGCCTGTCGGCGATAGCAAACCTGACTGGTGGATTTTCAGCCAGCTTGCGAAAAAGATGGGCTATGATTGGAACTATAGCCATCCGAGCGAAATTTTCGATGAAATGGCATCACTGACTCCGTTCTTCTCGCAATGTAATTACGAAGTGCTAGAAGGCTGGAACAGCTTTAGCTGGGGATCTCCTGATGGAAGCAACACTCCGCTGCTGCATACCAAAGGATTCAACTTCCCTGACAAAAAAGCACGTCTGGCGCTGTTCGATTATATTCCGCCAGCCAAGTTCCCGGAAGAGTATGATCTGACGCTTGATAATGGACGCTTGCTTGAACAGTTCCATGAAGGAAATCTCACAAACAAGTCCAAAGGTATCCAGTACAAACTCCCAGAAGTGTTTGTGGAAGTTTCTCCGGAGCTAGCTGAAGAACGTGGACTCTCTGACGGAACATTGGTCCGTCTCCTGTCTCCTTATGGAAAAATCAAGCTCCGTGTGCTTGTGACGAGCCGAATGAGTGGAAAAGATATTTATGTTCCGATGCACTCCGCGAGTCATGAGAGCGCTGTGAATCTGCTAACGGGTGGAGCAGTTGATGTGCAGACGCATACTCCTGCCTACAAGCAGGTCAAAGTACGTATGGAGATTCTTGAGGAAAAAGGAAAATCGCCACTTCCGGCGTATAATCCTCGTTATGCCAAGCGCAATCCACAGCTCGGCGTACAAGTGGAACGCAAATGGGCAAGAGAAGATTACAAGCCGATTGCAGATGTGAATGTTGCGGTAGATGTAAGAGGGGGTAGAAAGTAATGGCGAGTCCTATTACGAAAATTGTCCAACCGACACTCTCAGAGAGTGAAAAGCAAAATCAAACGGTCGAAGCCATCCTCCAATTACTTGCGAAAAATCCGGAAGGAATCCAGGAAACGATCAAATTACTCCAAGAGCTGCATGATAGTGGTGTCTTGGGAGCACTTACTGCAGCAGTCGAAGCAAAGGAAGAGCTTGCGAAAATCGTCGTAGGGCAGATGGTGCGTCCTCCTGTTACGAATATCATTAATAATGCAATGGCTGCAGCAGGCGGACTTGCCGAGCTGGAGCCAGAAATGACGCAAAAGCTGATGAAGGGTGTTTCCAAGGGGTTGCAAAAAGCGGACGAGGGACTTCACTCTGGTCAAAAGGTTGGCATCATGGATTTGATGAAGGCGTTATCCGACCCAGACATAAATCGGGCGATCGGCTTTGGCATCAACTTGTTAAAAGGAGTAGGTGAGGGCTTAAAGGAATCCTGATGCTTTTCTCCGAATTCTATAAGATGGAAGGAGATAAGCCATGTCAAAACAGTTGGAGCATCAATTCAGCATGCTCGTTCGAGAGATTCGCAAGGAATATGTGGGCAACGGGCCCAAAGAAATTTTTACGCGTTTCGTGGATACCTGGGCGATTAGTGAGATGAAAGGGAATCTGACGAACGTAGAAAAATTTATGATCACCTCAAATGAAGGCAGAAGAATGGTTCATGATGCGCGTACGAAATTGGTGAAAAAGATCTATACCAATCCAGAGGTAGTGACAAAGCTCGAAGATTTGATGAAGGCAAAAATCGTACGCATTTTTTCCGATATAAATATCGAAGAGGATATCGCCATGACCGTATTTGTATTCGATAGAGCACTTGATTCCAAATAGAATTGCTTTAACCTAAACCAATAATGGAGTCAGTCTGACACTTGCGTTTGAGTGTTTGGCTGGCTCCTTTTTTTGCGGATTTCTCGTCATTTCCCCCAGAAGCCAGCAAACGAAGCTTAAAAAGCTTATTTAAGAAAAACGTAAGACTTATCCTACGATTTTTTTCAATAGTTTCTCCTATTCTTATCAGGACAACAAGCTTACAGGAGGGATTTGTTATGGAGAAAAAAATCGTTGCAATCTTATTTGGGGGAAGATCCAACGAGTACGAAGTTTCGTTAATCTCTGCAGCATCGGTGATTGAGCATATCGATAAAGAAAAATACAATCTAGTGCTGGTTGGCATCACGAAAGAGGGAGAATGGCTCAGGTACTGCGGCAGTACCCAGGATATTCGCGAAGACCGCTGGCATGCACATCCGAGCTGCATCCCGTCCTTTATTTTGCCGAGTCGATCAACACGAGGACTCATAGAGCTCGTGCAAATAGAATATCACCTGATTCCGATCGATATCGTTTTTCCCATCTTGCATGGACGAAATGGAGAGGACGGAACTATACAAGGCCTCTTAGAGCTTGCGGGTATTCCGTATGTGGGATGTGATATGCTGTCCTCCGCTATCTGTATGGACAAGGATATCGCACATATACTCGTGCAGGCTGCTGGTATCGACACCCCACGTGCGATAACGGTCTATCCGGATGACTATAAGGAAAAAGCGATGCAAGCTGCAGAACGATTCGATTTCCCTCTGTATGTCAAACCGGCAAAATCCGGGTCATCGATCGGGATTACAAAAGCACACACTCATAAAGAACTGATAGAAGGCATTGTACTTGCGTTTATATATGATCACAAAGTCGTGATCGAACAAAATATCGAAGGCTTTGAAGTGGGGTGCGCTGTTCTTGGGAATAAGAACCCTCGCTCAGGTGTAATCGATGAAATTGAGCTTGCGGACGATTTTTTCCATTTCACAGAAAAATATTCCTTGCAAACGTCAAAAATTCATTTGCCTGCTCGTCTAGACGCTGAAACATCGAACAAGGTTAGAGAGACAGCCATGCTCATTTACCGAACACTCGGCTGTAAAGGCTTTGCGAGAGTAGATATGTTTCTCACACCAGATGGAAGGGTTGTATTCAACGAGGTCAATACGATACCCGGGTTTACCTCGAATTCCAGATATCCAAATATGCTGCGTGCAAGCGGTATTTCTTATCCGCAAATACTCGACGAGCTGATACATCTTGCACGGGAGCAGAGATGATCATGACTCGTAAAAAATTGCTAGCTGTTTCCGATGATGAAATTCGTTTGGACCGATCTGCTATTCATTACGGGCATCTCATCCTGGTTAACCGAGAGCATCCAGTGCAATTGAAAGAGTCATCTCTGGATCTTTTTCCAATAATTTACATTCGCTCATTTGATGAAAATGTTCAGTTGTTCCTCGAGAAAACATGCTTGCAACAGCTTTTCGCGTTAGTTACTACATGCAAGGGCTGTGTTTGGCAAAATAAAAGTACACTCTTTGGCAACCGAAAAGTGCAGACCATTTCCGAAAATGAAAAAAGCCTTGC
>NZ_JAWRXI010000335.1:0-249 GCF_046535075.1 Brevibacillus sp. SIMBA_040 | reverse complement strand
AGTGCTTTGATGCGTCTGGCCGTCGGCGCAAATGAGACCGATTGGGTAAACATCCCTGCTATTGCAGCTGGAGCTATCAGTGCATGGCGCTGTCCTAGTATTGGTGAACAGTACCTGCTTATCTCACCAAGTGGCGAGTTAGCCAACGCCATACCTGTGATCAGTTTATACAGTGACCACAATCCAAGTCCGAGCATAGATCCTAATGAAATACGTATCCGCTACAACGATACTGATTTTTGTAGCATC
>NZ_JAWRXI010000334.1:0-249 GCF_046535075.1 Brevibacillus sp. SIMBA_040 | reverse complement strand
GTGTTCATGCGGCGCATCATCGCGGGTGACGATGCGGCCGTCTTGAATGAAATTGCGGGGGGATGGGAGCGGCGAGGGCGGCGGGTGGTGTAGTCGGGCGGGGAGGCGGATGATCGCGTGTCGGCCGTGACTGCGATCGTGACCGTGACTGCGATTGCGATTGCGATTGCGACTGCTGCTGCGATACAACTGGGAATTCGACTTTGGCTTCGACTTTGGCTTCAACTGCGACTGGGACTGCGACTGGGA
>NZ_JAWRXI010000333.1:0-250 GCF_046535075.1 Brevibacillus sp. SIMBA_040 | reverse complement strand
CTTGTAAAGCAACGGCACAGAATCCTGCAAGTAAGCCCATAAAAAACAGCCGCTGACCAGTCGGATTAATACCTTGGATACGCGCCAATGCCTCGTGGGTGGCCAGTTTGATTTGACCGGCCCAAATATAACTGAGCAGGCTTAAGCCTACGAGTACGCACCCTGCGAGTAGGGGCAACTCATCCCAACCAAGCTCCAGTAAATTACCGAATAAAAAACCAAGCACATTGGCTTGTTGGTCTGTCAGCTG
>NZ_JAWRXI010000332.1:0-250 GCF_046535075.1 Brevibacillus sp. SIMBA_040 | reverse complement strand
GCCGCTCCGCAGTGAGCTGATCCAAATAATCGGAACCTTCGGCTTTCTCGCTCGCTTCTTCAAGTTTTTGCTTGATCCTCGTGCTGCCCAGTGTATATGTGGTGGCGCGCTCTTGGCAATTCTCTAAGCTATGAGTCGCCGCCGATCTTCTCCACTCTCAGTGTCCATTTCTGGCCGGTAGGAATCACAATGACGCAGCATCAAGTGCCGGGAGATTTAAAGATCAGATTGCGCAGTTTGGCGCAGCAAC
>NZ_JAWRXI010000072.1:0-389 GCF_046535075.1 Brevibacillus sp. SIMBA_040 | reverse complement strand
CACTATCAGCACGATTTCCGACCGTACCTAGCGTACCTTCGTACTCCTCCGTTACGCTTTGGGAGGAGACCGCCCCAGTCAAACTGCCTACCATGCACTGTCCCCGACCCGGATCACGGGCCAAGGTTAGAACCTCAAACAAACCAGGGTGGTATTTCAAGGACGGCTCCACCGAAACTAGCGTTCCGGTTTCATAGCCTCCCACCTATCCTACACAGATCGGTTCAAAGTCCAATGCAAAGCTACAGTAAAGGTTCATGGGGTCTTTCCGTCTAGCCGCGGGTAGATTGCATCATCACAAACACTTCAACTTCGCTGAGTCTCGGGAGGAGACAGTGTGGCCATCGTTACGCCATTCGTGCAGGTCGGAACTTACCCGACAAGGAATT
>NZ_JAWRXI010000331.1:0-250 GCF_046535075.1 Brevibacillus sp. SIMBA_040 | reverse complement strand
CGCCCCTGAACCATTAACTCTCCGCAGGACATCTCCCAACTGCTCTCTGGTAACGGTGCTTCTAGATAAATCTAGAACAATCCCCTCAGCTTGCGTACTTTTCTTTGCTATCGCAGAAATTATTCGGTCCGCATTACCCGTTGTAGGGGTATATACATCATAGCTAACACCATCGACTAGAAGATCTGAAGTTTTCCCTTCTGTTCTCGTACCAACAGGGCGACGCAGCTCAACTTTTCTACCTTGAGCA
>NZ_JAWRXI010000330.1:0-250 GCF_046535075.1 Brevibacillus sp. SIMBA_040 | reverse complement strand
GACTTGTGCCGCAGCCGGGGTAGCGAGCGCTTTGCCGGGCGCTTTGAGTCAATGGTCTCTAACAGCGACACGATGGTCGATGACCCGTCAGAGGTGCCGAAACTGTTGCCAACCAATGCCGATCGTCACGCCTTTGCCTTGGTACATGGCGCGGGCAGTCCGGATGCGTTATTGCAGCTGGCGAGTAAGAAGGGAGTGGACTTCAGCCACGATCAGGGCATCGTAGGAGCCTACCTGTACTTCTATGGGC
>NZ_JAWRXI010000329.1:0-250 GCF_046535075.1 Brevibacillus sp. SIMBA_040 | reverse complement strand
CTGCTCGTCGAGTACGTTTGCACCGAACGGGATGGGCTCGCCATTCGCGCGCTTCGCGTAGATCACCGCGGAACGACCCGTCTCGGTTTCATACTTCAGCAGCGGAATCGCACCCGCATGCGGCGCGACCTGCTGGCTCGTCACCTTCAGCTCGACATCGGTCGACAGCCCCTTCGGATCGATATCGACGGAGTTCAGGCTATACGGAGTGAGGTACGGCACGATCGCATAGCCTCGGCCGTCGAGCTTC
>NZ_JAWRXI010000328.1:0-250 GCF_046535075.1 Brevibacillus sp. SIMBA_040 | reverse complement strand
CAATACATTGATTTCACAATTTCCGGGATATTAACATAAGTATCCTGATAATTAAACTTGAAGCCCTGCCTGAGCAGGGCTTTTTTATTGATAATTATATAATGTGTATTTTTATTTTTATTAATTTTAAATAGAGAAAAACTTCATAGGACCTAATAATACTTTTCCCTTTATGTATTTTATATGTTTTTAATTTATCCATATTATGTGATAAATCATGTTTGTTTTTATTTAAAAATACTATTTTTGC
>NZ_JAWRXI010000327.1:0-250 GCF_046535075.1 Brevibacillus sp. SIMBA_040 | reverse complement strand
GGTTGACTATAATGAGTTACAAACTCTTGGGTTCTCTTTAATTCAAAAAGCGTTAGATTTAGTTTCTGTTACTGGATATCTATCAGCAACATTATCGAGCCCGGCGATATCAAATATAGGTATATACCACAAAGATAATCAATTAATTTTATTTGTTTACGAGCTTACTCGTATGCCTATGAGTGGGGAGATAGAAATAACGAGAACTGACTTCAACGGAAATGTAATACCAACACCTGTTCAAGCAGAC
>NZ_JAWRXI010000326.1:0-250 GCF_046535075.1 Brevibacillus sp. SIMBA_040 | reverse complement strand
CGGCGAGACTCGAACTCGCACGGGTCGCCCCGCCACCCCCTCAAGATGGTGTGTCTGCCAATTCCACCACGACCGCATGTGAAACGTCTCAGGAGAGGTTCGAACTCCCGACCGTCCGCTTAGAAGGCGGATGCTCTATCCAGCTGAGCTACTGAGACATATATTGTTATAAAAAAATGGGGCGATCGATGGGACTTGAACCCACGAGTGCCGGAGCCACAATCCGGTGCGTTAACCCCTTCGCCACGAC
>NZ_JAWRXI010000325.1:0-251 GCF_046535075.1 Brevibacillus sp. SIMBA_040 | reverse complement strand
AATGGCTGCGGGTCGGAACAATCCGTCAATCAGGGCTGGAAGATGCAACCCACTTTTTGTCGATTCGGGAATCGACGAAGGCACTGATGACAGAATATCCTCATGCATCTTCAGAATCTGCTGGAGCTTAGATATCGTCTTCGGCGCTTCTGCACTCACATAACTCTTCTGAGGTTTGAGTTCCGCAATGGCGGCACATACATCTCTAAGGTTTGCGTCGACTGTGGCGGTCTCGAATTGATTGCAAAGCG
>NZ_JAWRXI010000324.1:0-251 GCF_046535075.1 Brevibacillus sp. SIMBA_040 | reverse complement strand
AATCTTGAAACCCAAACAATGTCATCAATGAGTAGCTGGGAAAAGTACTTAATTGCTCATGAGTTGGCGCATCAATGGTTTGGTAATAAAGTTACTTGTGGTACACCGGGAGATCTTTGGCTTAATGAAGCTTTTGCAACATTTGGAGAGCATCTTGCCAACGAAAAGCTTTTAATGAACAATACCGAGTTTTTAAACTACTTATTGAGCGAAAAAAATTATTGTACAAGTTTTACTAATCAAAGTGTTGC
>NZ_JAWRXI010000323.1:0-251 GCF_046535075.1 Brevibacillus sp. SIMBA_040 | reverse complement strand
CACTCGGTGGGCGCTGGCGTCGTATCTTGAGTCAGGCGCACTGCAAGAGCTAACCTTTGAACACAAGTTAGCCATCACTCAGCATTCTGACATGGCGGTTTATCTGCTGTATCAAAAACAGCGCTACCTAGTACCCAAGGTAAAAGCGGCGGTAGATTTTTTGGTTGAAAGAATACAAGTGGCAGGTTTAAATAAATAGCCTAAGTAAAATATTATGATTAGCTAAAAATGTTCGAATATATATGTATTAG
>NZ_JAWRXI010000322.1:0-251 GCF_046535075.1 Brevibacillus sp. SIMBA_040 | reverse complement strand
GGTCAGCATCATGGACAATGGCTTTTGAATGCAGTAGGTGAACTGACCAAGATAAAACTGTCTATACCAAAGATTTTTGAAAGAATTTGTCATAATAGAACTTGGATTGTTATTGGTTACAGTGGAGAAGATGAGATTTTAGATGAAATTGCTAATGTAGGAAGTTTTGAAAATGAACTTTATTGGATTGGGTATAATGATAATGCTGTTTCAAATAAGGTACAAGAAAAGTTATTTACTAATCCTCGAAC
>NZ_JAWRXI010000024.1:0-93584 GCF_046535075.1 Brevibacillus sp. SIMBA_040 | reverse complement strand
GTATTAGGCACGCCGCCAGCGTTCGTCCTGAGCCAGGATCAAACTCTCCAATAAAGTTTGTTACTGGTTCAAAGCTGACAAATCATTTAATGATAGACTCATTAACGCTTTCGCTGTTCAGTTTTCAAAGAGCATTTTTTTGTCGAACGTTCTAAATCTTATCACGTTCGTCGTGGGCGAGTCAAGGATTTTTTTCGTTGAATCTTGTTGTCTTTTCTCGCATTTTGTCGTCGCTTGTTGGCGACAAGGAATAATCTATCACATCTAAAAAACGAAATCAAGGGTTATTTTAAAAGTTTATTTACACTAAATTTTTTCGTTCATTTCTCAGCTATTCATTTCGCTCCCCCGCGTACAAAAAAAGCTGCGCCAAACCTTCATTTGGCACAGCCCCTTCTCAATTAATTCGTTTGTAGATAATCCTCACGTAGTAAGCCCATCATGATCGTATCGTAATACTGCCCATCAATGTATTCATTTTGTCGCAGTCGCCCTTCCAAAACAAAGCCGCATTTTTCATAGGCACGAATCGCTCTGGTATTTCCACTCCATGTATCCAATTGAACTCGATTCAGATTCATTTTTAAAAAGAGAAATCGCAAAAGAGCATGTAGAGTATCTGTACCATACCCTTTGCTCCAATATTCTTTTGCCAAAATGCCGATCCCGATCGTAGCAGCACGTGTGATTGGATCCACCCGGCGATAATCACAATTTCCGATGTGCACACCATCAAGCGTATAAACCGAAAAAACAAACTGGTTCAATTTGTCATCCAGCTTTGAAGTTCGTACGGCCTCTTCGTACATGGTACGCAGTGTATCAAGTGAAACGATGCTGTACGTGACAAACGAGGAGCCTGCTGCCCACGTCGCCACTTCTTCATCATTACGCCAAACATGCAGCCGCTCTATATCCTCTGCCGTAACTGGACGCAATTCTACTAAATTGCCTCTGATCATTTTGTTTCCTGCCTTTCGATTGGTAGTTGGTAAATTCATATTGACGGTTGGACTTGCTTTGGCTCTTTGTATTCATAGTCACCACACCTTTCGAAAGTCAGTTGCTATCTATTCTACAAGAAAACCTCCAAGGAAACCACTTTATGGCAGGGCGACATTAAAAACCACTCTTTCGCAAAAGAGTGGCTTCCTTAATCACAATCTATCGACGTCCTTGCAGTTCAGTTAATACCGCGTCCAATGGCAGCTTTTGCTCCTGCAAGAGAACAAGCAGGTGGAAAATCAAATCGGAGGCTTCATAGCGCAATTCCTCTGCACTACGATTTTTCGCTGCGATAATCACTTCCGCTGCCTCTTCTCCCACTTTCTTCAGAATTTTGTCCACACCTTTTTCAAACAGATAGGTCGTATAAGAGCCTTCAGGACGCTCCAGCTCACGTGCAGCAATCAATTGTTCGAGCTCACCCAGGATCGCAAAACGATCAGCTTGGTTGCCCACTTGTAGTTCCTTTGCTTCTGCTCCAGGCAGTTCATTGGAAAAACAGCTATAGGCTCCTGTATGGCAAGCAGGACCGTTCGGTACAACCTGCACAACGAGTGCATCACCGTCACAATCATAGCTCATGGAAACAATCCGTTGTGTATTGCCGGATGTTCCGCCCTTATGCCACAGCTCTTGCCGGGAGCGACTCCAAAACCACGTTTCTTTTGTTTCCAACGATTTTTGCAAAGATTCTTTGTTCATATAGGCAAGCGTCAGCACGCTCTTACTACTTGCATCCTGTATGATAGCCGGAATCAGGCCACTTTCGTCGAACCGCAATTCCTCCAGTGAAAAATGTACTGTCATGGCCGCACCACTACTCCTTTGGTTTGCAAATACTCCTTCACCGACTGAATTGACGTTTCATCATAATGGAAAATCGAGGCCGCCAATGCCGCATCAGCCTTTCCATCAGTGAGCACATCGTGGAAGTCTTCCTTTGACCCAGCGCCTCCTGACGCAATTACCGGAATACGGACAGCCTCTGATACCCGTCTCGTCAATTCGATACCGAAGCCTTTTTTCTCCCCATCGTTATCCATGCTGGTCAGCAAAATTTCTCCCGCTCCCAGCACCTCTACTTCCTGTGCCCAGCTGATAACGTCCTTACCCGTTGCATTACGTCCGCCGTAGGTGTACACCTCCCAGCGATCTCCACCGACTAGGCGAGCATCGATAGCCACGACCACACATTGCGAACCAAAAACGGTTGCACCCTCACGAACCAGCTCAGGGCGCAAAACAGCCGCTGTATTGAGTGAAATCTTGTCTGCTCCCGCACGTAATATTCGCTTCATATCCTCTACACTATTAATGCCTCCACCTACCGTAAAAGGAATCGTGATGTTGGCTGCCGTGCGCTCAATGACGTCCACCATCGTCCCTCGTCCTTCATGAGAGGCAGATATATCAAGAAAAACGAGCTCATCCGCTCGCTCCTCACTGTACTTTTTCGCCAGCTCGACCGGGTCCCCCGCATCACGTAGCCCCACAAACTGCACGCCTTTTACGACACGTCCGTCTTTTACATCCAGACAAGGAATGATTCGTTTAGCTAACATTCGTTCCACGCTCCTCCATACGAACCAACGCCTCTACCAATGTAAAGGCATCGGTATAGAGCGCCTTGCCGACAATCGCTCCCGAAACACCCTCTGCATAATGTGCGGATAGGACTAGCAGATCATCAAGATTGCTGACTCCACCCGATGCAATTACGGATTTCCCCGTAGCTAGCGCCAACGCTGATATTTCCTCCACATTCGGCCCAGTCAGAGTACCATCACGTGCGATATCCGTATAAATAAATGTCTCCGCACCATAAGATACCAAGCGCTTGGCAAGTTCAGTCGCTTGCACATCGGTCGTCGTCAACCAGCCGCGCGTGGCCACTAATCCATTGCGGCAGTCCAGCCCAATCGCGATTTTGTCTCCGTACGCTTGCAAAATCCTCTGGGTGAAAGGCTCATCCTCGATCGCCGCCGTACCGACGATGACTCTGGCTACGCCTGCCTCCAAGTAATCTGCTATTTGTTCTTCAGTCCGGATGCCTCCTCCCACCTGAACAGGAACCGAAATCGAACGGGCAATTTCTTTAATCAGCTCTGCATTTGCGGGCTTGCCTTCCTTTGCCCCATCCAAATCGACCAAATGAACCCAGGCTGCCCCTTGTTCTACCCAACGTTTTGCCATTTCGAGAGGGGAGTCTGCGTATACCGTTTCTTGGGCGTAATCCCCTTGAAACAACCGAACGCATTTTCCGCCGCGAATATCGATAGCAGGATATATGATAAAGCTCATGCCAAAACCTCCTCACACAAAACCGCAAAGTTGCGCAGCAAGCGCATGCCAGTCTCTCCGCTTTTTTCCGGGTGGAACTGCATCCCAAATACGTTGTCGCGCCCTACAATCGCAGTAACAGCCTGATGATAATCAGTTGTTGCGAGCAGTACCTCAGGCACTCCTACACGCACATGGTAGGAATGCACAAAATAAACGTAATCGCCGCTTTGTACTCCTTCCAGCAAAGAGTGCTGCTGCTTCACCTGCAGCTCGTTCCAGCCCATATGCGGCACCTTAAAGTCACCGCGAAAACGGACAGCCTCTCCGTTTAGCAGCCCCAGCCCGACATGCTCCCCGTACTCCTCACTTTTTCCAAATAACAGCTGCATCCCAAGGCAAATACCAAGAATCGGCCTGCCAGATGCCGCATAATCCTGCAACGCTATTTCCAATCCGAGGTCCCGAATGTTTGCAATCGCATCACCAAATGCGCCTACCCCCGGTAGAATCAGGCCACTGAAATCTGATAAACGCTCTGGATCAGACACAAACTCATACGCATAACCCAGTCTCTCCAATGCCTTGCTTAAGCTGTACAAATTCCCCATGCCATAGTCGATGATGCCGATCATGTTTACAAAACCCCTTTAGTTGACGGGACCCCTTTTACACGCGGATCAATCGTCGTTGCTTCATCCAGAGCGCGACCCAGTGCTTTAAAGATGGCTTCGATCATATGGTGCGTGTTATGTCCGTAGTGCAGGATTACGTGCAGATTGATCCGCGCCTCAAGGGCAAGCTTCCACAAAAACTCATGGACCAGCTCAGTAGGAAACTGTCCCACAACATTGTTCGGGTAAGTCGCGCGATACTCCAGATGCGGACGATTGCTGATATCGATTACGACTTGCGCCAGCGCGTCATCCATTGGCACAAACGCGTTTCCATAACGCTTGATCCCCTTTTTGTCACCCAGCGCCTCTCTCAGCGCATGACCGAGACAAATACCAATGTCTTCCACGGTATGGTGATAATCGATTTCGATATCTCCCTTTGCTTTTACCGTTAAATCGAAGTGACCGTGACGGGTAAACAAATCAAGCATATGATCGAGAAACGGAACGCCTGAATTCTGCTTGCTATCACCTGCCCCATCTATTCCAAAGGAAAGCGCAATTTGCGTCTCATTCGTGTTTCGCTCAATTTGTGCTACTCGCTTCTGCGTATCGATCATTTTCTCGTTCCACTCCTACTCTTCGCTATCTAAGTCCCGCAGGCGCTCTGCAATCGCTCGTCCGTGCGCAGCCAAGCCCTCTTGCTCTGCCAGCGTAATGATTTTATGACCATTTTCGCGCAAATCGCTTTTGCTATAAGAAACCACACTCGATTTTTTAATAAAGTCATCTACCGATAGAGGAGATGAAAAGCACGCCGTTCCATTCGTCGGAATCACATGATTTGACCCTGCAAAATAATCTCCTACCGGCTCCGAGCTGTATGGTCCGAGGAAAATCGCACCTGCATTCTCTACTTTGCCCAAATGAGCAAACGGATCGTCAATCATGATCTCCAAGTGCTCAGGAGCAATCCGGTTAATAACCGCAAAGCCTTCATCCAGGTCATTCACCACTAATATGGCACCATGATCACGCACAGCTGCCTCAGCGATCAACTTGCGAGGCAAATCCTCCAGCTGTCGCTCTACTTCTGTCGCAACAGCATCCGCCAATGCCTGCGAAGGGGTAACCAGGATAGCAGCTGACATCGGGTCATGCTCTGCCTGAGACAGCAGATCTGCCGCGACATAACGTGGATTCGCAGTATCATCAGCCAATACGGCAATTTCACTAGGACCCGCTACCATATCGATACTCACGAGCCCAAACACTTCACGCTTGGCGAGTGCGACATAGATGTTGCCTGGCCCAACAATCTTATCTACCGCCAAAATCTGCTCGGTGCCGTACGTTAGCGCAGCAACAGCTTGCGCTCCCCCTACTTTGTAAATCTCATTTACTCCAGCGATCTGTGCTGCTACGAGGATGGCCGGATTGATTTTTCCGTCTGCTCCAGGTGGTGTCGTAATGACAACCTCAGGTACTCCCGCAATTTTTGCCGGGATCGCATTCATCAAGACACTCGAGGGATACGCTGCAGTCCCGCCAGGAACATAGAGTCCCACACGCTTCA
Source organism: Brevibacillus sp. SIMBA_040 (assembly GCF_046535075.1). Taxonomy (NCBI): domain Bacteria; kingdom Bacillati; phylum Bacillota; class Bacilli; order Caryophanales; family Paenibacillaceae; genus Brevibacillus; species Brevibacillus sp. SIMBA_040. The sequence continues at coordinate 88,106 of NZ_JAWRXI010000024.1, read as the reverse complement.
GCGGTCGAATAATTTGTCCGAGCAATGTACCACTTTCCTTGGTGGTAAACCATGATTGGCGTACTTGACGTTCATGGAAATCACGAATATTAGCTGCTGCTTCCACCAAAGCTGCCTTTACTTCCGATGTAATTTGCTCACTCGCCTCAGCGAATTCAGCCTCACTAACCCGAAATTGCTGCAATCGTACACGGTCGAATCTCTCGGTATAGTCCCGGAGCGCTTCATCGCCACGTTTCCGCACTTCAAGAAGAATCGCTTGCACCGCCTCCTGCTGCCCCGTTGTCCCGGAATCCACCGTTCTTTTCCCATCAAATTGACTCGCCGACATGATGCGCATGATCCTATTCACCCCTCCACGTTCTCTCTTTATTTTCTTCTCGGGATAACCTCGAGGAATTTCCCTGCTATATCATCTACTGCCTCGCTTTTCATACGATAGCTGGCACGGTTGGCAATCAGTCTGGTCGTGATCTCGCAAATGTTCTCCAGCTCAACCAAGCCATTTTCCTGCAACGTTCTGCCTGTCGAAACAATATCGACAATCCGATCCGCCAAGCCGATTAATGGAGCCAGCTCTACGGAGCCATTTAATTTAATGACCTCCACCTGCTGGCCTTGCTCTCGGAAATAGCGAGAAGCAATTTTCGGGTACTTTGTTGCCACTCTCGGCGCCTCAGTCGGCTTCCAGTCTGGCATCCCTGCAACCATCATGCGGCAGTAACCGATTTGCAAATCCAGTAGCTCGTATACGTCCCGCTCCTCTTCTAGCAGAACATCCTTGCCTACCACACCAACATCCGCTACTCCGTATTCCACATAAGTCGGGACGTCAGTTGGTTTCGCCAAAATAAATTCGAGCTGTGCATTTTCGACCGGGATAATCAGCTTGCGAGAATCCTGGAGCTCTGCTGTCACCTGCAAGCCCGCCTGTTGCAAAAAATGGACAGCCTCTTCAAATATTCTGCCCTTTGGCATCGCAATCGTCAGCTTCTGGGCGTTGTCGAAAACCGCCATCTCTTACTCCCCCTGTTCCGTCAAACAAATAACCTTGGTATATCCCTTATCTTGAAGGGCTGCTACATCCGCTTCCTCACTCACCAAACGTGTGACTACAACTAGGCCGTCCTCGCGCAAAAGCTGAGCCTCAGATAGCGCCCGCTTGCGGCAATTGGCCGTGTAGCAAAGCAAAATACGTGTAGCTGGCTGGCTGTCGAGCGCTGGAGTAACCTGCAAAAGTCGGTCCATTTTGATCGCAAAGCCTGTAGCAGATGCTGGACGTCCAAACTGTGCAAGCAAATGATCGTAACGTCCGCCACCAAGAAGCGGTGAGCCCAAATCGGCAGCATAGCCTTCGAAAACAACCCCAGTGTAGTAATTCAGGTTAATAATCAGATTGAAGTCGAGCAAAAGATCGTCCGTCACCCCGTAGCCTTCGAGTGCTTCCCACAAAGAGGCGATCGTATCAACAGCACGTCTCGCTTTTTCGTTGTTGGTCAACTCATAGGCTTCCGCGATCTTTGCTTTTCCCCCACGCAGGCGCAGTAAGGTTTCCAATCTGTCTTTTGCCTCGATCGTGATGTCCAGCGTCGACAGCAGTTGGCGAAAACCGACAAAGTCGCGCTCATATAAAAATTGACGGAACTGGTTTCGATCGCTCTCCTGTTCGATGGCATCCTCTAAAAGCCCATCTACAAAATCAACGTGTCCAACCGCGATGCGAAACGTTTCAACTCCAGCCGCTCGCAAACAAAAAACGGCGAGTGCAATGGCTTCTGCGTCTGCATCGTCGGAAGCATCCCCAATCAGCTCAATGCCCGTCTGAAAAAATTCTGCATTTCGTCCCGCTTCTTTTTCTTGCGCGCGAAACACGTTTGCCTGATAAAACAAGCGAATCGGTACGGGTACATCTTTATATAGAGAGGAAACAACGCGGGCAATCGGCGTCGTCATGTCCGGCCGCAGCACAACTGTATGCCCTTGTTTGTCCAACAATCGAAACATGCGGTCTGTCAGCGTCGCACTGGCAGCTCCGACCGTATCGTAATATTCCAGAGACGGGGTTGATATCTCTTCGTACCCCCAGCGAGAAATGCACTGCCCGAGCAGGCGCTCCAAATGCCGTTGCTTCGCAAGTGATTCCGGCAATATATCCCTCATCCCTAACGGCTTTTCAAATCCCAACGGCTTCGCCATCGTTATTCCCTCCATGCCTTTTATTCTCAGAATACTTTACTCTGCTAATATGGTAACAAGTTAAAGTGTTATGAAGAAGATTACCACGTAAACAAAAGACGGTCAACAGAGATTAGAATAGTCGGAAAATTACACCCTTTTATCGAAAGAAAAAAGAGTATCACAACAATGTTGTAGATACTCTGTAGTATGATCCATATTCGCTATCCTAGGCGCATTACTGCTCGTCTATTTTTTGCTTGCCTTCCCGAATCAGCTGCATCGGATTTCCACCGACAAATGCACCTGCTGGCACATCCTTATGTACAACCGTCCCTGCCGCTACGATCGCTCCATCTCCAATCGTCACTCCTGGCAGGATCGTAGAATTTGCTCCAACAAGTACGCCGTCACCAATTCGGACTTCTCCGAGGCGATATTCCTCGATCAAATACTCGTGAGCGAGAATCGTCGTGTTATATCCAATCACGCTATTTCGGCCAATCTTGATCAGTTCGGGAAACATGGTATCCATCATGACCATGAGCGCAACGGCGGTCTGCTCGCCTACATCCATACGCAGAAACGTCCGGTACAGCCAGTTCTTCCAAGATAAAAACGGTGTATACCGCGCGATTTGGATCACCACAAAATTTTTCATGACCTTCCAAAAGCTCACCGTCTGATACATTTGCCACAATGGATTGGCTCCATGGACCGGATACCGTGTCGTCTTTCGCATACGCTTGTCCCCTTCTTCCCCTCTTACAGATCAGAATCGACGTCTTCTAGAATCGCACTCGATTGTTTTCGGGAGAAATGGACTGCAGCATTGTACCCCATCCGTTTCAGGCGGAAATTCATCGCCGCCACTTCAATAATGACAGCAAGGTTTCGACCAGGTCTTACAGGTACGGTGATAATCGGAATTTCTGTGTCCATGATTTTCAATGTTTCTTCATCAAGCCCTAACCGCTCGTACATTTTGTGCTGCTCCCACAACTCCAGCTGTACGACCATCTCGATATTTTTCACGTTGCGAACTGCCCCGGCACCAAACATCGTCATGACGTTAATAATACCTACACCACGAATTTCGAGCAGATGCTGAATCAACTCAGGAGCACTACCACTGAGCTGCCCGCCCTGTGTCTGCCGAATTTCGACCGCATCATCGGCAACCAGGCGATGTCCGCGTTTGACCAGCTCAAGTGCCGCCTCGCTTTTTCCAATTCCGCTCGAGCCCATGATCAGTACACCAACACCATAAACGTCCGTCAATACACCGTGGATCGTCGTTGTAGGCGCCAAGCGGTTTTCAAGATAATTGGTTACTTTTCCAACCAGTGTCGTTGTAGCCAAAGGAGATTGCAGCACAGGCACTCCCTGTTTATTGGACACCTCAATCATTTCTTCTGGTACAACCTGATTGCGCGTCACGCAAAAACAAGGGGTTTGCCCTTGCATAAGAAAATTCATCCGGTCCAAGCGCTTTTCTCTCGACAAGGTTTGAAAGAAATTGATCTCGGTCAGACCGAATAGCTGGACGCGTTCCTCGGCGTAGTACGAATAGTAGCCCGCCAGCTGCAAACCTGGTCTACTCAAATCGGTTACTGTAATCTCACGTCCCAGTCCCTCTTCGCCGCTCAAAATCGTCATATTAAAATGATCGGCGAGATGACTCACGTTCGTTTTGCGCATGAAGCTTCCCCCTTACACGGGATTTCCGTCCCTCATTTATATAACCCTATTGTAGCGAAATGGACATACCCACGACAACCTCGTCGCCTGATATATCTAGCAAACTAAGTTGTCGTATCATTTACATTTTTCGCGTTATTTCATAAGATAGAATTGATATTGGTATCACGACATATATAGGTTACATTAGATTTACATACAGCTTTACTCCGAAATTCGGACCGAGAGGAGGCATCACCTTGGACTTTATACTTCGATTCATACTAGTAGACCTACCAGAAGCCTTCTTGCTACTTACGATTAGCTTGGCCATGTTCAACCATTCCGTCTTTGAAAAGAAGAAACAAGCCCTTTCGTTTGCATTTCTTTTTTCAGTGGCTGGTGAATTTCTTTCATTTATTGATGTTTATTACCAGCCAAAGGTTTTACTTATGTTCTTGCTCACGACCGTAATGATCATTAGTTTGTATCGCTTCAACCTGTTGAAGTCGGTATTTATGGGAACAACGGCAATTGGGGCTATGATTGTTGTTGAATCACTCGTGGTTATGATTTTTAATTCTCAGCAAATCTACTGGAGTGAGATTCTTTCCACCACGATGCTGATGATTACAGTTCGCTGCCTATACCTTTTTATGTTTGTCTCTATTGCTTTTTTGATGCGCTTTTTCAAATTCGACATTCGTCGATTGTTTCAGCAGAATCGATTAAATCGCTATCTTTTCTTGCTCATTCTTGTTGGTAGTATTGAGTTTTTGCTGATCTTGTTCATGAACACTTCATTTTTTATAAGAAACAATAATTCTGCAACAATAGCCGTGTACACGCCACAATTCCAACTATTTTTCCAACTAACGATTCTTGCACTCTTTATTGTTATTGTGATTTTGTTCCGTATCTATATCAATTTAACAATTAACCGTGTGGAAGAAGAAACAGGAACTCCTTATTTAAACAGCATTCAAGATTTATTCACTGCTGTTCGTTCCATGAAGCATGATTCGTTGAATCACTATACGGCAATTAATGGATTCTTGAAGAAAGAGTTGCATCACCATGCAAAGGAATACGTAGAACAGCTATTACAAGAAACCGTCATCATTGAAAAAACAGCGGATGCCAGTTCACAAGTCCTAGAGCGAATTAAAAACCCTGCCGTCTCCTCCCTGCTACAGTCCAAAATGGTTGTATGTCTGGCTGAGCGAATTACACTGACCATGAACATCAACGATCTTAGTCAGTTTTCTCAAATGAAAACATTCGATCTCATTAAAATCTTAGGTAATTTACTGGATAATGCGATTCGTGCCACTTCATACGAGCTTGAGGAGAATCGCTACATCATACTAGAATGGGGGCAGTCAGAACGCGAGCACTACCTCTATATTGAAAATAGCGGACCTACCATACCAGAAACTAAATTAAAAGATATTTATGATGTCGGCTATACAACCAAAAAATCTGGTGAAGGTGGCCTTGGTTTAACTATCGTCAAAACAGTAACAGATCGTTATAGTGGAAAAATCCTAGTTCGCTCAGCTGATGGTGTGACCAGTTTTCGAATTTCTTTTGCAAATCGATAACAGGAGGGTCGATCATATGACTTGGACGGAAAGGCTTTCTCTTCGCATTGCACAATCTATCAAGACTGAAGAAACCCCCTATTCTATAGGACAATTAGCACATGGAATTGAAATCTTTGTACTTAATGTCATGAATGGTATTGTTATCGTTGTCCTGTCTCTTCTTTTTGGCTTGATTGGCGAAGTGATCCCTCTCGTCTGCTTCTTTTTCTTGCTTCGACTCCTTACTGGCGGTGTTCATTTAAAAAATCCATGGGCTTGTTTAACTTTCACAGTAACACTTATGGTCTCAGGCGGACTCCTCATCAAGTATCTGCCTGAGTTTTCTGGTATTCCCGCTCAATTAGCACTGGTCCTGTTAGGAGGGGCAGGATTTGTTATTAACTATTTCCATGCCCCTGCCAAACACACCTACATGCCTACTGACCCAAAAATTCAGAGCAGAAATAGAAAAATAGTATTAATCCTAATTGGAATCGGTTGCCTTTCTTCTAGTACTTTGATAGGATATTCCTATAGACTATCTATGACTTATATACTTGCCGTTCTGTTGCAATCTGTTCTTCTCATGCCACGTACGTTCCGGATAATCTCTTATCTGGAAAACAAATCTTGAAAGGATGATACTTATGAAGAAACTGCTTCCAGCGATTTGCAATTTCTTTGGTTCCCTTTCTGTTTTGAACGTTTCAGGAGTATTGAAGGGTGGATTGGTTTACGAGCCGATTCCTCCTCATATGAGAGAAGAAAAGAAGTAGGTAAGTGCACTAAATAGACAGAATCTTCCAACTACGCTAATGTGCCCGCATCTTCTTTCCTAGAAAATGCGGGCATTTTGCTGTTTTCTTGCTTATCTTTCTTTTGGTCTGCCAACAACCAAATCGATCAACCAGCCAAAAAGACTCATAAGTGCAGCCGCAATGATGATCGTACCGATATTATCCGGCCAAGGTCCCACTTCAAAGCCATCAATAAAGTAGGCGGTTAAAGCAAAGGTAACGGCATTGATTACGAACCAAAACAGCCCCATCGTCAAGAGCTGTAGCGGTAACGTAAAAAACGTCAAGATTGGTCGGATCATGGTATTCACTACGCCCAAGACAAGTGAAGCAAAGACAGCTACCTTGAAGTTCGCAACGATAATCGACTGAAACCAGTTACTGATCAACAGCAGGGCCGCACCGTTTAACAACAGCTTGATTATCCACCGAATCATGTTCTCTCCCCTCTCTTCCTAATTTAACGAATGCCTTGTATTTCTTGCTCCCATCGCTCAAAAAACTCGGCCATGAAAAGATGCCGGTCTATCGCAATTTGCTGGGCTGTTTTGGTATAGAGTTTCTCCTTTATCCTCTGGAGCTTCCAGGCAAACTCCTTCGCAGGGGTATGCTGATCGGGATCATCCGCTTGAATCGGCTGTCCCAGTACTCCTGAGTATGCAAAAGCACGGCCCACACCGATAGCCCCAATCGAATCGAGCTTGTCTGCATCAAAGAGGATCTGTTCTTCCAGCGTAGCTGCCGGACGGTCTATGCGAAAACGATGGGCGAGAATCGTAGACTGCACACGTGAAATGAAATCGTCGGTCATCCCCCGCTCCTTTAACCAGCTTCCTGCCACACGAACACTGATCTTTGCGTGACATTCCCCTGTACGCCGCTCCTCTGCCCTTCCGATATCATGCAATAAAGCAGACAAGCGCAGAATCGTCGTATCTGCCCCTTCCTCACGTCCAATTCGCTCGCACATTGCCATCACACGCAAATTGTGCTGCCAATCATGAGCAGGGTCCTGACCATCAAAATGCTTACGTGCCTCCTTAACCAGGTCAGCAGGCAGGGCAGCAAGTGCTTCGGCTATATATTCCATCGCTTCTCCCCCTCTCCCTATTTATACGCTTCTTACAACCAGATCATTGCTATTATCGCAAATTGCGTACATACGAACAAGACGCCCCTCATTTGCGAGAAGGCGCCTCGATCATGTTATTTGGAAACAAGCTGCTCCAGTTTGGCTACAGTTCGCGCTTTGTCTCTCTCTAAAATAGGCTTCAGATAGATCCCTGTATAGGACCCATCCAGCTTTGCCACCTCTTCAGGCGTACCTGTACCTACAATCGTGCCGCCACGAGTACCACCCTCAGGTCCCAGATCAACGACATAGTCTACTGTTTTAATAACATCGAGATTGTGCTCGATGACAAGTACAGTATCACCGTTTTCCACCAGACGCTGGAGAACCTTGAGCAAACGATCAATATCGTCTGTGTGCAGTCCTGTGGTTGGTTCGTCCAAAATATACAGGGTGCGCCCTGTGCTGCGTCTATACAGCTCAGAAGCCAGTTTCACACGCTGTGCTTCACCGCCAGAAAGTGTCGTAGCTGGTTGCCCCAATGTCATGTAGCCTAAGCCTACGTCAACGATGGTCTGCAGCTTGCGTTCAATTTTTGGCAGATTGCGGAAAAACTCTACGGCATCCTCAATCGTCATTCCGAGTACATCTGCGATGCTCTTACCTTTGTATTTTACATCGAGCGTTTCACGGTTATATCGTTTTCCGTGACACACCTCGCACGGTACATAAACATCCGGCAAAAAGTGCATTTCAATTTTGATAATCCCGTCGCCGCTGCACGCTTCACAACGCCCGCCTTTAACGTTAAAGCTGAAACGCCCCTTCTTGTAGCCACGTACCTTTGCTTCATTGGTTGACGCAAACAAGTCGCGAATATCGTCAAATACACCTGTGTACGTAGCCGGATTGGAGCGTGGTGTCCGTCCGATTGGGGACTGATCAATATCAATGACTTTATCAAGATGCTCAAGTCCGACGATTCGGCGGTGCTCCCCAGGTTTGACTTTGGCACCATTCAAGTCACGAGCCAGCGTCTTTTGCAGAATTTCATTTATCAGTGTACTTTTTCCCGAACCTGAAACCCCCGTCACGGCAACGAACACCCCTAATGGGAATTTCGCGGTCACATTCTGCAGATTGTTTTCCTTTGCCCCTTCGATTTTTATCCATTTATCCGAAGGCTTGCGGCGTTCCATTGGTACCGGGATGAATTTACGCCCGCTCAAATAGGCACCCGTCAGTGACTTTTCATCCTTCATGACTTCCTGTGGCGTACCTGCTGAGATTACCTGCCCACCATGTATGCCCGCACCAGGGCCAATGTCGATGATATAGTCACAAGCCATCATCGTATCCTCGTCATGCTCGACGACGATTAGGGTATTGCCCAGCTTAGTCATGTGCTCCAATGTCTTGATCAGTCGTGCGTTATCTCGCTGATGCAAACCAATACTCGGCTCATCCAGGATGTAGAGTACTCCCATCAAACTCGAGCCGATTTGGGTCGCCAATCGAATCCTTTGGGCTTCCCCACCAGACAGAGTCCCCGCTGCACGACTCAAGGTCAAATAATCCAGCCCTACATCAATCAAGAAATTGAGGCGAGCTTTGATCTCTTTTACGATCAGATTGGCGATTTTGGCTTCTCTTTCGGTCAGTTCAACATCATTCACAAACTGATGAGCATCGAGAATCGACAGCGTCGTCAGCTCAGAAATACTCCGATCGCCAACCTTCACAGCCAGACTCTCCTGGCGCAGACGATGCCCCTTGCAGACTGGGCAAGGTTTTTGGCTCATGAAGCCTTCAATTTGTTCACGAATATAATCAGAGCTTGTTTCCAAATGGCGTCGCTGCAAATTCGGGATGACGCCTTCGAACGGCACGACTGCCTCTCGAACTTGTCCGAATTCATTTTCATAGCGGAACTGTATTTTTTCACCCGAGCTTCCGTACATGAGAATTTGCGCTTGCTCGGCTGTAAGTTCTTCAAAGGGAACATCCATGCGAATGCCGAAATGACGGCAGGCAGACTCCAGCAGCTGCTGGTAATAGGTCGAGGATTTTGGCTCCCACGCTCCTATGGCGCCATCATTCAATGTCTTGGTCCCATCAGGAACGACCATATCTGGGTCGACTTCCAGCTTGACTCCGAGCCCATCGCATTCCGAGCATGCGCCAAAAGGACTGTTAAAGGAGAAAATCCGCGGCTCCAGCTCCCCGATCGAGAATCCGCAAATCGGGCAAGCGTGCTTTTCACTGAACAGCAGCTCTTCTTGCTCCATAACATCGACGATTACTTTGCCATCAGCCAGACGAAGTGCCGTTTCCAAAGAGTCTGCCAGACGAGCCTGCGCATCCGGTTTTACTACGACACGGTCTACGACGACCTCGATGCTATGCTTTTTGTTTTTCTCCAGCTTGATATCCTCGGACAAATCAGTGATCTCACCATTTACCCGTACACGAACAAAGCCCTGCTTGCGGATGTCTTCCAGAAGCTTGACGTGCTCTCCTTTGCGGCCTTGTACCATCGGCGCCAGGATTTGCATTCTCGTGCGCTCAGGAAACTCCATCAAGCGGTCAACCATTTGCTCAATCGTTTGGGATTGAATTTCGATACCATGATCCGGGCAGATCGGTCGTCCAACGCGCGCATACAACAAACGCAAATAGTCGTAAATTTCCGTAACAGTTCCTACTGTGGAGCGTGGGTTGCGGCTAGTCGTCTTCTGATCGATAGAGATTGCCGGTGAAAGTCCCTCAATCGAGTCTACATCCGGCTTGTCCATCTGCCCGAGAAACTGGCGGGCATAGGCAGACAAAGACTCCACATAGCGGCGTTGTCCCTCCGCGTAAATCGTATCAAAGGCAAGGGAAGACTTACCCGAGCCGGACAAACCCGTCAGTACGACGAATTTGTCCCTCGGGATTACGACATCAATATTTTTCAGGTTGTGGGCTCGTGCACCCTTTACCACAATATGTTCTAATGGCATGAAAAAAATCTCTCCTTAGAGTTCAGCCTTCAGCTCAAGAATTAAGTCACGCAATTCTGCTGCGCGCTCGAACATCAAATTGCGCGCCGCTTCCTTCATTTCCTCTTCCATCCGTTCTATGACCGCTAGGCGATCTTTTTTCGGCATTTTCTTGAAGTCTGCGTGTGGCAAATAATCTGCCTTTTCCTCCGCTACCTTGGTAGCCTCGATCACTTGACGAACTGCTTTTTTCACCGTTTGCGGTGTAATACCATGCTTTTCATTATAAGCGACCTGAATCGCACGACGGCGCTCGGTCTCACGAATCGCAGACGTCATGGAATCCGTCATTTTGTCCGCGTACATGAGGACACGTCCCTCCGAATTACGGGCTGCACGGCCAATCGTCTGAATCAAGGAACGCTCATTGCGCAAAAAGCCCTCTTTATCTGCATCAAGGATGGCTACCAGAGATACCTCAGGCAAGTCCAAGCCTTCCCGCAGCAGGTTGATCCCGACGAGAACATCAAATTCACCCAGGCGCAGAGAGCGCAGGATTTGCATCCGCTCAATCGTTTTGATATCCGAGTGGAGATAACGTACCTTGATTCCGACTTCTTTTAGGTAGTCTGTTAGGTCCTCCGACATTTTCTTCGTCAAAGTCGTTACCAGCACCCGTTCATTTTTGGCAATCGTCGCATGAATTTCACCGATCAAATCGTCAATTTGGCCTTTGATTGGACGGACAGAGATCGTCGGGTCAATCAGCCCTGTTGGACGAATAACCTGCTGCACCACTTCAGGGCAGTGCTCTTGTTCATAATTACCTGGTGTAGCGGAAACGTAAATCGCCTGATTCACTTTCTTTTCGAATTCCTCGAATTTGAGCGGACGGTTATCCCGTGCAGACGGCAGGCGGAACCCATGCTCTACCAGCACGTCTTTGCGGGCACGGTCGCCGTTATACATCGCGCGCACCTGCGGCAACGTCATATGCGACTCATCCATAATCACGAGGTAGTCATCCGGGAAGTAATCCATGAGCGTGTATGGCGCATGCCCGGCAGGCAGACCTGTTAAATGGCGCGAGTAGTTTTCAATTCCGGAGCAAAAACCCATTTCCATCATCATTTCGATATCGTATCGCGTGCGCTGCTCCAGTCGTTGTGCCTCCAGCAGCTTGCCTGCTTCACGGTACTCGGCAAGTCGCTCTTCCAGCTCAGCCTGGATGCTTTCCACTGCCAGCTTCATCTTCTCCTCGCGAGTCACGTAGTGAGAGGCTGGGAAAATGGCAATATGATCACGCTGACCCAGAATTTCACCGGTCAAAACATCAATAGACGTGATGCGCTCGATCTCGTCACCAAAAAACTCGACCCGGATCGCCTGTTCACTCTGGGATGCAGGGAAAATCTCTACAACATCACCGCGTACGCGGAAAGTACCGCGGGTGAAGTTGATGTCATTGCGTGTATACTGGATATCGACCAGACGATGCAAAATCTCATCCCGTCCTTTTTCCATGCCTACACGCAAGGACAAGAGCAGCTCCCTGTACTCCTCGGGTGAACCCAAACCATAGATGCAGGAGACAGATGCGACAATAATGACATCGCGCCGTTCAAACAATGCACTGGTGGCAGAGTGGCGCAGCTTGTCGATCTCATCGTTGATGCTGGAGTCTTTTTCAATAAACGTATCCGATTGGGGAATGTATGCTTCTGGCTGATAGTAGTCATAGTAGCTGACGAAGTATTCTACTGCGTTATTGGGGAAAAATTCCTTGAACTCCGCGCACAGCTGGGCAGCCAATGTCTTGTTGTGCGCCATCACCAGTGTCGGCTTGTTCACCCGAGCAATCACTTGGGCTGCTGTATAGGTCTTTCCCGTACCTGTCGCACCCAGCAATGTCTGGTGTCGCTTCCCGGCCTGAATGCCCGCTACCAGCTCGGCAATGGCAGTCGGCTGGTCACCGGACGGTTGATACTCCGATACCAATTCAAAACGCTCCATTCCCTCGTTCATCTCCTCGTTGCATAACTGTTTCTATTTCCATTATAACACAATTACGGCTATTATAAGCCGGAAATTCGAACAAATGTTTGTCTTCATCACAAGCCAAGTTTTACCGATAATGAAACAGGAAGCATATATACGCATCGTATTGATAGATTCGCCACTTTCAGGGAGGATTCTCATGTCAGATAGCGGAACCACCGTTAAAAATAACATTGTCCAACCACATATGAGCTATAAAGGCAAAAAGGAGTTCACAACAGAGCTCGACTCCAACGCCTTCATGAAACTAATGCTGGAGCAGTTGAAGCATCAGGACCCGATGTCTCCGATGGATAACTCCCAATTTATTCAGCAAACAAGCATGATGACCATGGTTGAAAAAATTACGAAAATGACTTCCCTCATGGAGCAATCCAACAACAGCATGCTGACGCTGGAGAAATATGAGGCACTGGCTGGTCGTACAGCTACTTACTCGCTCACGACCAAGGACGAGCTCACAGGCGAGACTTCCACGCAGACCAAGAAAGGCGTCCTCCAGGGAGTTTATATGGATAGCGGAAAAATCTTTTTCCGAATGGCTGGTGAATCCAACCCAATCCCACTCGCAAATGTGAAGGGTCTTGAGTCGCAAGGCATGACTGGTAGTGCTCTGGACAGCAGCCTGAAATTCATCGAGATGATCGGTAAAGATATTTCATACAAAGTAACCAAAAATGTAGACAAGGATGGTAATCCTTCTACTACTGACGACATCACCGAAGTAGACGAGATCGTAAATGGCGTCATTAGCGGATTTTCGATGAAAAATGGCACCGCCGAATTCCAGCTGGAAAGCGGGGCTACTGTAAATCTGGATAAAATTGTTGGCATGACGGTCAAGCCAGAGAGCAAGACCATGAGCAACTCTCTCCAGTACGCGCAGATGATCGGCTATACGGTTACCTATAACGAAGGTCAAACCAATTCAGATGGATCGACCTCTACTAACAGCCTGTCGGGTATCATCAAAGCCGTCAGCATGAAAAACGGTCTCGTAGAGTTCGTGCTTGAGGATGGCAAAAAGGTCGCATTAAACCAAATCAATGGCTTTGAAGCAAACGCATAATATCGCAATAGAAAAGCCGCGTCCCTCTTTTTTCAGGAGGCCGCGGCTTATTTTTTTTACTCTCACATCTCACTGCTTTATTCCTTCACAATAACCTTCCCTGTTATCGCATCCACATAAACGGTCTGATCCACCTTAGCTTCACCGCCGCAGAAGCAATGAGAGCGCGTCTGGCGGAAAGACAGATCGTAGCCTAGCTTCCAAGTGACTTCACCGGTTTGCACGTTTGTCTGATGAATATAGGTCAGCTCAAGCGGATATGCCTTGAGTAATTGATCAACAGCCGCTTGTTCTGTGATTGCCTTTGATTTGTCAGGAGCACGCAGTACAGAAGGTGATACCAAGGTCAGCTCTTCCAATGCTCCCGTGAAAGAATTCATCTTCAAGGTGTACATACCTTCTTCGCTCTGCTGTCCTGCCTGATAAATAGGAATGCCATTCAAAAGAGGATCAGCAGTAATGAGCGTGTAATTGGTGTCGCCTACGTCTTTCATTCGCATTTGAGTGGTTCCAGCAGGAATTAAGCGTTTTAACAGCGCCTCCGCCTCTCTCCAGTCACGCTTTTTATCGGTTTGGATATTCAGATCATTCCCGTCCTTCACTACCAGCCTCATCAATTGTCCTGTCTTGGCGTTCGTCTCCAGGAGAACATGGAGACGCTTATCCTTGCTGCTGCCACGTGCAAATTGACCGATCATGTATTGTTTATCCTGATCCTTAGTCCCTTCATCAAATTGCCCCCAGATAAATAAGCGTCTTTCCTGTCCATCACCGTAGTTCTCCGTAAATGTCGCAAGCGGCAGTTTGTCCGTCTCCTTGCGTACTAATGATCTGATGAGCTCACCAGCCTGGTCGTTTGTCTGTGCGATCCATTTTTCACCTGTTCCTGTCATGCTGATGGTTTGCACAGGCTGTTTGACTGTATTTACTGACTCGATCAGCCTTTTTCCGTTGAAAGCATCCAACGCACTTCCTGAGAACGTCCGATTGATGACGCCATCCTTCACGACATAGGCCAGACTTGCTTCATCCGGAGACTCTCCCTGACGTACCTCGGGGAGCAGATACACCAGCTCCAACGGTTTGCTCTCTTTGAATCGAAGCAAAGCCTGCGATGCAGAGATGACACGCTGTGGCGAGGGGAGTGAAGTCAGACTGATTTTCTCATACAGCCTGCCATCAAACGTACGGAACGACACCATTCTTCCAGCCCGATCAAAGCTGACCATAGCATCGTAATCGTCATCCAGAGCGACATTGTTCAGCTTCCGTACCAGCCTGACAGTCAACAGGTCATCAGCACGTGTCACATCTCTTGGCTGATACGCATGGCCAGGGGGAAGTAATCCCGTTACAAAAGCCTGAGCTTTTGTTTTGGCTACCTGGTCAGTTGGGAAAGCAGGCTTCGTCAGTGTATTCGGCTGCAAATCCAACACCAAGAGGTTCCCTGTTTGTGGATCAAAGATTGCTTTATCCTCTTTCGCGTTTTCATCTCGCACAGCTGTTTTCGAAAAGATTACCTGGACCCCACTCACCCCCGGTCCATCCACATCACCACCAAAGATGACATGTCGACTGGTGAGCTCGGGGACTAAACGCACGAGCTGCTGCACACCTTTTGACACCTGCACAGGAACAGCAACCACTGCCTGAGCACTCCATGGAGCCATTTGAACCATACGCGCTTCTGTACTCGCCCAGGCAAATGGTGCCGTATATAAGTTCACTGCCACTAACGCTGTTGTAAGAACACAAAGAACAGGCTTTTTCATCATCGACACAGCCTATTTCACTCCCTCTTTTTTCCTCTTACATTCAGACGCACAACTTTGCATTTAGTTTTGCGAATAGATAGGTAATTCGAGAAAGAATTTTTTATCGAAAAAAGGAGAGACAGACACCCTATCCTGGTGTCCAATCTCTCCCACTCTTCGCCTATGCTCCGATGTTTAGCTTTTCCAGCTTTTGCTTGATCAGCTGCACAACACTCGCTCGCTTCAAGTCTACAAAAACGCGCGTCGTCGAATCAGGAACCACGATGATACCCAATTGATGATGATTCCCTGCATAAACAGCACATTGCACAAATTTCAGTTCCCCGTCATGCGTTAGTACTTCCATTTTGCAAAAGGCTGAATTGGCCTGCAACGCTGGATACAAATCTTCTTTGTTACGGACAGGGATACCATTCACCTTGACAATGATTTCTCCCGGTACAATTCCGATTTCTTCTGCTCGTGTGTCAGGGATGACTCCCATCACCTTGACTCCTCGTGAAGACTGTATAAAATACGGCGACCGTTTTCTCTCCTGGGACTGGCTTCGGAAAAACAGGCCTTCGTGTCCAAAAAGCGCATACAGTCCTGCTACTAACAGAAGCGGCCAGAACCACACCGCCAGTGCCGTCAAAGCCAGTAATACTCCCGCATAAACAGCCAATTGCCCCGCGATTCTCTCTGCTTTCATACGCGGAGTCATCGTCTGGGTCATGTCCGAAAAACCGGTCACAGTCGGCAGCAGCATTAGAGCAAACGAAGCTGCACCCGGTGAAAAGAAAGGCCACCCTGGGTAAAGCGCTCCACTCAATGCCCCTGGCTCCATTTGGACGAACAGCACCAATGGCGTCAGCCAAAAGGAATGAAGTAAATACGCACCTACAATCCGGCCGCGCTGCCCTTCTACAAACAGTGGCGACGCATCACGACCACCGTTCCAACGTACGAGCATCGCTTCAATCAAATGCATAATCCCAACGAGTGCCAAAAGTGGCAATGGCTTCGCCTGACGAAGCAACTCCCAGACGGTGCCAATTCCCGCTACATCGGATACCCCTGGGAAAACCTGCGCGATTGCATGCAAAATTGTCAGCAAGCCTGCCGCGTAGGCAAAGCAGAGAAACCGTAAACGTATGAGCGCCATAATCAGAGCGAGGCCCCATAAAATCCATAAGTCTTGTGCCTGTACAACCACACCGAGTCCTGCGGCCAGCACGGAAATCAATAGACCGCCTGCCAATCCCATTCCTACCGACCGAATCGTAGAAAGAAGTGGTGACTGAATACGGGCCGCAAACAACTGTCTTTCCAGATTCATCTGCCTTCGATAATGCAGATAAATGAAGATCAGAAATACGTAAAAGATTGGATTGAGAAAAAATGCAGCAAATCCATATGCAATGGAGAGCATATCTGCCTGTATCGCCAATTGCCTCACCTCAAATGGAAAAAGAAAAACCACGGCATGTAATTTACCGTGGTTACCATTTCTACGAAAGTCAGGGAATTCCCTGCCTCGTGTGCTATGGATTATTTTGGCTGCTTTAGGCTGACAACATCAATCGCTTTTTGCAATTGCAGGTCGTTTTGCGGGTCACGCATGACTTTGCGCAAGCCCTCCTCCAATTGTGTACGAGTAGCCGCGTCTACCTTGCCAGTCGTTGGCAGCTTGTGCGAGGTTTGGAACTGCTTGATTACTTGCTCTGTTTTTTCGTCAAAGTAACCATCATCTCGTCCTGGCGATAGATTCAATCCGGCCAAGATCAATTGCAGATTTTTCACTTCATTGCCTGCCATGTCACGAGACAATTCTTTATCAGCAGGAAGCTGAACGGCGTTAAAATATGCCGGTTGTTCTACTTTGAAATCAGGCTCGATTCCTTTTTTATGAATCCATTCGCCTTTTGGCGTAACCCATTTGGCAATCGTCAGTTTCAGCTGGCTCTTATCCGCCATTTCCATGGTGCTTTGGACTGTACCTTTACCAAAGCTCTTCTCGCCTACCAGCTTGTAGTTTCCGCTGTCACGCAAAGCGCCTGCGAGAATTTCTGAAGCACTTGCGCTTCCGCCGTTAATCAAGAGAGAAATCGGATACGGCTTGGCTGCGTCAGTCGTCGAGCGGTACTCTTCTTTTTGCTGTCCGCCAGCTCCGTACTCGATTTGGACGATGATTCCCTTTTTCGGAACGAGAATCTCGCCGATCTCCTTCACCGCAAGCAAGTAGCCGCCTGGGTTTCCGCGTACATCGATAACCAATCCACCGATGCCTTTTTTCTCCAATGACGCCAATTGATCCTTGAAGTGTTTTGCTGTCTCTGTAGAGAACTGGGTAATTCCAATGACGCCAACCTTAACGCCATTTTTCTCGATAATTTGGCTGTTCACTGTCTCAATCGGAATGTCATCGCGTACACACACGATCGTGATTGGCTCAGCTACACCTGCACGAGCGATTGTTAAAACGGCCTTCGTTCCTTTAGGTCCGCGAATTTTCATGACGGCCTGATTCAGATCCAAGCCCTCAAGCGACTCACCGTTTACGCTCAGGATTTGATCATTTGGCCGCAGACCTGCACGTTCTGCAGGAGAATCCTTGAATGGAGAAACGACGGTTACCCGTCCATTTTGTAGCGTAACTTCCGTTCCGATCCCTTGGAACGTGGAATGTAGAGTAGACGTAAATTGCTCTGCAGAGCGTGGGTCCATGTAGTCACTGTATGGATCTTCCAAGGAGCCTACCATGCCCCCAATTGCGCCCTCTACTAATTGATCGTTGGTGACATTTTGGATGTATTCCTTCTTGATGGCTGAAAAAGCTTCGTACAGCTTTTTGAACTCCTGAGGATATTCTGCCCCTGTTGTTTGGAACAGCTTATTGCTCGATGCAGTAAGTGCCCCGTTCTGATTCGCATTAGCGCTAGCAGAAGTCTTCATCATCGCCATGGTCAAGAAGCTACTGGCCACCATCGAGATGAGTACAACCGCTAGTACGGTACGCCCTTTCCATCTCACTGTTACGTCACCATCCTTTGTGCTACCGGTGAAAAGTTATGCTGCTATTGTATGCAACTCCGGCTAGCAATATTTGTCTGGCCGTACACCTCGCTATTTCAGGTACGGCATCGGGTTGACAGCAACGTCGTTTTTATAAACGGTAAAGTGAACGTGATTTCCGGTAGATCGCCCAGTAGAGCCGACCTCAGCAATCTTTTGTCCTTTTGATACAGATTGTCCCACAGAAACTTTGATTCCGCCCTCACGAATGTGTCCATAAAGAGTTGTAATCTCAGAGCTGTGTTTAATCATTACCGTATTGCCAAAGCCATTAGAGTATCCGGCAAAGATCACTACTCCATTGGCTGCTGCCATAATCGTCGTTCCTTTTGGTGCTGCCATGTCTACTCCATTATGCCCAGCTGACCTGCCTGTAAACGGGTCTGTTCGCATCCCGAAGCCCGAGCTGAAACGGAATTGTCCGTCAGCGACTGGAAGTCCCAGCTTTCCACCTTTGTATCCACTGCTACTGCTGCTCATCGCACGGACACGTTCAGCATACTTTTCTGATTCTGCTTTGGTCAGAGCAATCAGCTGTTGACCGTATTGCTCCAAATCTTCTTCCAGCGCAGATTCTTTCTTCTTCAGCTCTGCCTTGACCACCAGACTGTGCTTGTACTGCTTGTCCAACTCAGCCTTGAGGTTTTCCGCTTCATCAAGCATGCCAGCGTAGACGGTCAATTGATGATCGATTTCTTTCTTTTTCACTTCAATCGTTTCTTTGTCACGCATGTTGTCTTCCAGGATGCGGGTGTCCTGCTCCAAAATCAGCTGCAGCCCTTCCATGCGCGTGAGGAAATCTCCGAAATCAGACGAGCCCAAAAGCACGTCTAGATAAGAAACCTTTCCACGCTCATACATGGATTTCACGCGCGTTTTCAGCAAGGTTTCCCGCTGTGCTACGCGTTCTTTTGCCTCATCCAAATTATCCTGTGCTTGCGCTGCCTTTTCCGTGGTTTCATTCATCTGCACTTCGAGCTTGTCCAGCTTCTTTTGCGTCTCGTTACGACGCAAATCAATCTGCATCAGCTCCGTTTGCAAATCCTTTTGTTCCTTTTGTACGGCGCTGATTTTTTGCTCGGTTTGCTTTACTTGTTGCTTTTGTTGATCTCTCTTTTTTTGTATCTCTTTTAATTCCCGATTAATCTTGTCCAAAGATGCTTTACTAGCTGCCCAGCTTACGTTTGTCGGGATTACAGATCCGGCCACCAGACCGGCTATCAAGAGTGTTAGCAGAACCTTCTTCCTCATGATACTCCTCCCACGTTCTCTAAATATTAAACCCGCAAGAAACGACGGACTGACACCAAGCTTCCCCAGATCCCGATAAACGCACCGATTGCGAGCAAAGCAAGTGCTACCTGATATACAAGCGGGAACAATGGTAACAGTGTAAATAGTTGAGTTGCTTCAAAGCTCGATTTGATGGCGTCGAGCAGGTAATAGTAGCCTACTCCAAGGATAACGGTTGGAATTAGCGCACCCGTGATCCCCATTAGCAGCCCTTCAACAAAGAAAGGCCAGCGGATAAACCAGTTTGTTGCCCCAACGAGCTTCATGATTTCAATCTCTCTGCGACGTGCAACGATCGTCAGCTTAATCGTATTGGCAATCAAAAACATCGCTGTGAAGCCTAACCCGATGATGAAGCCGATTCCTACGTTTCGCACGGTATCTGTTGCTGCAAACAGCTTTTCTACTGTGCCTTCACCATAGTTCAGGCTTCTGACATTTTTCATTTGCTTGATTTGAGCTGCCAAGACTGCCGTGTCCTGAGGCATTTTTGCTTTAACGACAAAGGTGTCTGGAAGCGGATTTCCTTTTTCTAATCCGTCAAAAAGATAAGCCTTGTCCCCCATGCTTTCGCGGAACTGCTTTAAGCCTTCATCCTTGGAGATGAACTGGACGGACTCCACTTTATCTAAAGCACGTACATCTTGTTCAAATTGCTGCAGGTTTTCTTTTGTAGTGAGATCCGCCATAAATACCCGAATCTCCACCTGCTTTTCCACCGATTGAGCAAAAAAGTTCACATTCATAGCCAATACGAGAAATACACCGAGAATGAACAGGGTAAACGTTACGGCACTGATTGAAGCGAACGACATCCAGCCGTTCCGCCCGAGGTTTTTGACCCCTTCACGGACATGGCGCCCTAGCGTTCTAATCTTCATAACCGTATTCCCCTCTCTGCTCATCACGGGCAATTTGTCCAGCTTCGATCGCTATGACCCGTTTTCTCATCGTGTTGACAATTTCGCGGTTATGCGTCGCCATGACGACAGTGGTTCCCCGTTGATTGATTTCCTCAAACAGCTTCATAATCTCCCAGGAAGTCTCTGGGTCGAGGTTTCCTGTCGGCTCATCGGCGATAATAATGCCTGGATTGTTAACCAATGCGCGAGCCAGTGCTACACGCTGCTGCTCTCCCCCAGATAGCTCGTTCGGCAGCATTTTGGCCTTGTGCTTCAGCTTGACCAACCCCAATACGTCCATCACACGAGGCTTGATCTGCTTTGGATTGCTCTCGATTACTTCCATCGCAAAAGCTACATTTTCAAATACGGTGAGCGTTGGCAATAGTTTAAAATCTTGGAATACGACGCCAATACTGCGACGGACTGTGGGAATCTGGCGTTCCTTGATTCGGCTGACATTGAAGCCCCCCAAGAAAATCTGCCCCTTTGACGGCTTTTCTTCTCGATACATCAATTTGATAAAAGTAGATTTCCCTGCACCGCTGGGACCCACCACATACACAAATTCGCCTTTTTCAATCCGAATGTTTACACCTTTTAACGCACTTGTACCATTTGGATACGTCTTCCAAACGTCAAACATTTCGATCAAGTCAATCACATCCTACATTGTCAGATCCATTCTTTTTCTTGATCCTGATTTATTGTATCTTGTCGAAAACGCCGTTAAATCAAGGCAAATCGACAATTCCCCTCATCTCTTTCTCACCCGCTGCCAAACCTTGCCTAAAAACAGCGAGAAAATCCATCTTATTTATTATACCACCCTCATTCGCTGATGGAATCCACTAAATCTCTCATTTCTTGTCGAAAACGCTTCAATTCGCTCCAAACCGACACGATTTGTGCAGAAAGTCCCGGCAGCACATCGCCAGCTAGCATCCGTTTACTCTGTTCGTTACAATGATTACGAGTGAACTGTGGAAAGGAGCATGCATGATGAATCCATTTGTCTACCATAACCCTACGCAATTGATTTTTGGCCGGGGCCAGCTGTCCATGCTGAAAGAAAAAGCCGAGCAACTCGGTCAAACCGTCCTGCTGGTTTATGGAGGAGGCAGTATCAAGCGTACAGGCCTCTATGAAAAAGTCTTCTCCCTTCTGCAAGAGGCTGATTGCCGCGTGCTCGAGCTATCCGGCGTAGAACCGAATCCACGCCTCAGCACTGTCAAAAAGGGAATTGAGCTTTGCCGCCAGGAAGGCGTCAACTGGATTTTGGCAGTAGGTGGCGGAAGTGTCATCGACGCAGCCAAGGCTGTCGCTGTCGGCGTTCCTTACGAAGGCGATGTATGGGATTTCTATACGCGCAAAGCACTGGCTACGGAAGCTCTTCCTTTGGGAACTATCCTTACCCTTGCTGCAACCGGCTCTGAAATGAACAGAGGTAGTGTCGTAACCAATTGGGATACAAAAGAAAAGCATGGAGCATCTACGACTTTCCCTACATTCTCTATCTTAGACCCTGAAAATACGTTCAGCGTTCCACGCGACCAAACCATCTACGGTATCAGCGATATCATGTCGCACGTATTTGAACAATATTTCACCCATACACCAGAGATACCACTGCAGACACGTTTCGCAGAATCCATTCTGAAAACCGTCATTGAAAACGCAGACCGCGTAATGGCAAATCCGGAAGACTACGATGCGCGCGCCAATATTCTCTATTGCGGAACCATGGCTCTGAACGGCACGCTGCCTGTAGGGGTGGAAACAGATTGGGCTACCCATTCTATTGAGCACGCTGTAAGTGCAGTCTATGACATTCCGCATGGTGGCGGTTTGGCTATCATCTTCCCGAAATGGATGCGCTATGTGTATCGTGAAAACGTCGCGCGCTTTGTCCGTTTTGCCGTAGAAGTATGGAATGTCGATCCTACTGGAAAAACAGACGACGAGGTTGCTTTGGAAGGAATTGCTGCAACTGAGGCGTTCTTTGCCAGAATCGGTGCCCCTACCCGTTTGGCAGACTACGAGATCGATGACCAGCATCTGCAGCTGATGGCAGAAAAAGCGACACCATATGGACTGATCGGCAACTTCAAAAAGCTGTCGAGTGAAGATGTGGCGCAAATTTTGCGTATGTCGCTGTAAACGGGTAGCTCTTTATTTTAAAAATGCCGCGCTCCTCGGGGGAGTTCGGCATTTTTTGCGTTTTACACTATCGCTTGTACAAAAAAATAAACGGGCAGGCGAATCGCCTATCCGTTTATTAAGTATTACTATATCACGCCGGTGACCCAACATCAATCAAAGATTCAATCATGACTTTTTGACTATTTTTGTCTACCCATGCGTGAGTGTCGACAAGCTTCTCGCGATACCAAGCGATTTGCGTTTCTACTTGATTGCGAGCCGTTCCACCCAATACGTTACGAGCGTTGACTACTGTCTCTACCGCCAGTGCATCATATACATCTGCACCGATGACACCAGAGAAGCCTTGGAATTCTTCCAATGACATATCCAGCAAATATTTTTGCTGCTCGATGCAGTACAGAACCGCTCTGCCTACTACTTCATGAGCCTGACGGAAAGGCATATCCTTGCGAACCAGATAATCTGCCAGGTCAGTTGCATTGGAGAAATCGTTGGTCACTGCCTGACGCATCCGATCTTTTCTCACCTGCATGGTCTGAATCATCGGAGTCAACAAGGCAAGAGCACCATGAATCGTCGCTACCGTATCAAACATGCCTTCTTTGTCTTCCTGCATGTCTTTGTTGTAGGCAAGAGGCAAGCCCTTCAGAACTGTCAGCAAACCAAACAGATTGCCGTATACACGCCCTGTTTTTCCGCGTACCAATTCCGCCACATCCGGGTTTTTCTTCTGCGGCATGATGCTGGAGCCCGTGCAGAACGCATCATCCAGCTCCACGAAGGAAAACTCCTGACTGCTCCAAATAACCAATTCCTCACACAGACGGGACAAGTGCGTCATGACCAGCGAGGAATCAGCCAAAAATTCCACGATAAAATCACGATCACTTACCGCATCCATGCTGTTTTGATAGATGCCGTCAAATTGCAGCATTTCCGCCACAAATGCACGATCGATCGGGAAAGTAGTACCTGCTAATGCGCCTGCGCCAAGCGGCAAAACATTCACCCGTTTCCAGGTTTCTGTCATGCGTTCGATGTCGCGTTGCAGCATGGATACATACGCCATCAAGTGGTAGCCAAACAATACCGGCTGCGCACGTTGCAGATGGGTATAACCAGGCATTACTGTATCCAGATGCTGATTGGCCTGCTCGATCAATGCTTCCTGCAGATACATCGCCAGTTGGATGATCTCCATCAGCTTTTCTCTGAGGTACAGGTGCATATCGAGTGCAACCTGATCGTTGCGGCTGCGGCCGGTGTGAAGCTTGCCCCCCACCGGTCCGATTTCCTCAATCAGCATCTTTTCAATATTCATATGAACATCTTCGTGAGCAACCAGGAACTCTGCCTGCCCACGCTCAATTTTGTCTTTCACCTTTTTCAGACCAGCAATGATTTGTCTGACTTCCTCCATCGGTACGATGCCGCACTTACCCAGCATAGCTACATGTGCTAGGCTACCGACGATGTCCTGTCGCCACATTTTCTGGTCGAAAGAAATAGAAGCAGTATACTCTTCTACGAGCTGATTCGTCGGCTTCGTGAAGCGTCCTCCCCAGAGTTTCATTGCTTGATCGCATCCTTTTCATCCAAAATCTTGATGTCTGTGTTTATGTTTTCGTGCAGAACACCTTCGTTTACTTGCGCATATACCTTGGTTGGCAGACCCCACAGCTTGATAAAGCCGAGCGCTGCTTTATGATCGAACTGGTCGCCAGCATTGTAGGTTGCCAGCTCATGGCTGTAGAGCGAGGAAGCGGATTTGCGGCCTACGACGATCGCATGTCCTTTGTGCAGCTTCACGCGTACTACGCCTGTTACGTGTTTTTGTGTCTCTTCGATGAATGCTTGAACCGCATTGCGAATTGGCGAGAACCACAGTCCTTCGTAGATCACTTGCGCCAATTTTTGCTCCACGATTGGCTTGAACGCAGCTACCTCACGCGGTTGCGTCAAGAATTCCAGCTCACGGTGAGCCAATATCAATGTAGTTGCAGCTGGTGTTTCGTATACTTCACGGGATTTGATACCAACCAGGCGGTTTTCTACGTGGTCGATACGGCCAACACCGTGGTTACCAGCGATTTTGTTCAGCTTCAAAATGAGCTCGGACAATGGCAGCTCTTCCCCGTTCAGTGCTGTTGGCTTCCCTTGTACAAACGTGATTTCGATCTCTTCTGCCTGATCAGGCGCATCCGCGATGGACTTGGTCAGATCGTAAGCACCTTCTGGTGGCGCTGCCCATGGGTCTTCCAGTACGCCGCACTCGCAGCTTCTGCCCCACAGGTTTTGGTCAATGCTGTATGGATTGTCGAGGTCGATCGGAATTGGAATGTTGTTCTTTTTCGCATATTCGATCTCTTCATCGCGCGTCCAGCCCCACTCACGAACTGGTGCCACGATTTTGATATCTGGGTTCAATGCTGTGAAAGAAACGTCGAAGCGAACTTGGTCGTTTCCTTTTCCTGTGCAACCGTGCGCAACCGCAACAGCGCCTTCTTTTTCAGCGATTTCAACCAATACGCGAGAAATGAGGTAACGCGACAGAGCGGATACCAATGGGTATTTGCCTTCGTACATCGCGTTTGCTTTCAATGCTGGCAGAACGAACTCCTCAGCAAATGCTTCTTTTGCATCCACTACGATCGATTTTAAAGCACCCACTTGCAGCGCTTTTTTCTGAACGAAGTCGAGGTCTTTTCCTTCCCCAACATCCAGTGCAACTGCAATAACATCATAGTTGTATGTTTCTTGGAGCCACTTGATTGCTACAGATGTATCTAAACCGCCCGAATAGGCCAATACAATTTTATCTTTTGCCATTATTCTCTCTCCCCGTTTCGAAGTATCTCTTATGTGAGTAATTATACAAACGAGTTAATAAAAATACAACCCTTTTTCTTTGATCTTTGTTTTATTTTCAAAGTCAATTTCAGGAAAGCAAATACAGAAAAAAGCCGAACAAGATCCTCGTCTTGTCCGGCTACTGTTCGTTTTATGAGTGATGACCTGCATAATCTACTTGCGGTACGTACTCCGCGCCTTTATGCCTGCGAATCCAGTCCAGCTCAGCTATAGCCAAGCGCTCGAAATTCTCTGCAATGTGAATATCGCCCTGTGCTCGCCAATCTGCAATGATCGGATACATCTTTTGATAAAAGCCGTTGATGAACCACATATCAAACAGCAAATCTGGATGTATAAGACCGTTTTTATGCAATACACCCACCATCTCGAAGAACCCATACAGGGCTACAAAATGCGTAAAGCCTTCACTGCCTTTTGGGAAACGCGTCCCAAATGCTTCGGAATTGATCGTTTCAGATGAAAGCTCTCTGCCAAACCATGCTTTGGCGGCACGCAGTCGCTCAGATTCAAACTGCTCATACAATTTTAGGATCATTTCTGCATCTTGATAGGTAGGGACCATCTCTTTTTACACCTCTTCAAAAAAATGGAATGTACGAGTAGTATGGATCGTTTTCACCACGGTTTCAAGCGAACACAGACCACTTTTCCAAAACAAAATGATGATAAATTATGTATAAAGACGACTTCCTATTATTGTCTTCTAAAAATAAGGAGCAGGAGGCTTTCATGAAGCAAATTTATTTAGTCCGGCATTGTCAGGCTACTGGCCAGGAAGCAGCAGCTCAACTGACAGAAACCGGCATCCAGCAAGCCGAGCAATTGGTTTCATTCTTTGAAGATATGCCGATTGACCGGATCGTTTCCAGTCCTTTTCATCGGGCGATCGCCACGATACAGCCTGTAGCTACCAAACGAAGCATCCCTATTGAACTCGATCAACGCCTGGAGGAGCGTGTATTATCTTCGCAGCACATGGACGATTGGTTAGATCGTCTGCGAGATACTTTCCAAGATCTCTCCCTCTGCTACGAGGGCGGAGAGTCCAGCTTAACTGCTATGCAGCGAGCAAGCAAAGTAGTAGACGAGCTTCTTATAACTGAGGACCAGCATATTGTCATTGTTTCGCATGGGGGCTTGCTCAGTCTGCTCTTGAAATCCGTTGATGATCGATTTGGGTTTTCTGAGTGGCAGCAGATGAGTAATCCCGATGTCTTTTTTTTGACCTGCACCGATACGGAGCGTCATATCAAACGAATCTGGGGTTAACATGTCACATAAGCAAATAAAAACAGTTACAAGGGGCACCTTTAGTGGGTCGCCTCCTGCAGCTGTTTTTTAGGGTTCGTTTCCTGTCCAATAATACTTTCTAATTCCCCTCGCGGCAGTCTCTCCACAAGCTCGATAAAATGACCTGCTAATATTGGATCAAACTGGGTTCCCGACCCGCGTCGGATTTCCTGCAAAGCTTCTTCTACAGGTAAGCCTTTCCGATACGGCCTGTCCGCCACCATGGCATCGAATGCATCTGAGATTGCCAGGATTTTTGCCATCTGCGGAATCTCATCGCCAACAAGGCCATCGGGATATCCCCGTCCGTCTATTCGTTCATGGTGGGAGCGAATCGCCGGAAGTAACTCATTAAACATGCCTGCCTGTAATATGATCTCGTATCCAATCACCGTATGCTGCTTGATCTTGTCGTATTCCTCTGGTGTTAATTTTCCTTTTTTATTGAGAATCTCATCTTCAATACCGATCTTACCGATGTCGTGCAAGATTCCACCAACGTAAATCTCTTCTACTTTATCAGCTGGCAACCTAATTTCCTTGGCTATCTCCCTACCCCAATGAGCTACCCGCTGAGAATGGCCGCTTGTATAGCGATCTCGGGCGTCGATTGATGCGGCCATCGCGGTCAGGAATTTGTGATTAAAGGTTTTGACCTCTTCCATATTTTGCGCCAATTTGTGCATGCTCTCATAATATTGACGCAACACAACACTAATGATGAGAAAGATAGCTGCCAGTGGGATCAAAGATAAGATCCCGTAAGCATCTACAAGTCTAGCCCCAAGTCCACCAACCACTAGCAGCATGATATACGTAGCGGAGCCGTTTTTAAGCATATTCGATAGGGCATTTACCAACGATACTTTTCCGTAATAAGAAACCAAAACCGCGCAAAGCAGTGTGTTCACAATAAAATATGTAACAACAATAAAAAGATCCGAAATGGGCCACGGTATTTGATAACCGCCAAGACTGGATTGAATCCAGCCTACGATCAATACAGTAGAAAGCATTTGACCTGCATTTGCAAGTGCCCTCGTTACCGATGAACGGAACAATACGCCAAGGATCAGAGCCTCCAGTAAACAGGACCAGATCGCAATCCAGCTGCCCCAAAGGATTAATCCTGACAAGATTACTGCATTATTCAACGTCAGCGTTGCATTCGGTGTCTTGAACGGCGTAAACGAACAAACGATTGTTAGGAGGGTAAAAGAAACCAAAACTGGTATGTTATTCTTTACTTCCCACTGAGGCAGCACTAAAAAAACCACGAAAAAAACGAGTGCGGGAAAACATAGATATATAATTAACTGTTTGAATATCTGATCACTTTGAATGTTTAACCGCATAGTTTTTTCCTTCTCTCAGCCTTATTAGAGATATAGGTTTATTCAGCAGGCGCTGCACCAATAAGAAGGTTCCCAGCATAATAAATATATCACCGATACTAATTACACGAGGAATGATAAACGGCTTGTAAATGATGTCTGCCAGAAAAGATAGTTTTGTATCTGCAGTAAGGGCAATATGTTTGAAATCGGTACCATTAATTAACGCGTCGATCGGATACGACAGTTTACTCGCCTGTTCTAGATCAACCGGCATCTTTCCAGCATTTGCCCAGATAACAAGTGCGTTTAACAGCCAGCCAATCATAAAAATTCGCATATCCTCATGCTGACGGTTGCTGATGAAAAAAACGAGGACAAACAAGTAGGACAAGCAAACAAAAATGCCCGACCAGGTTGGAATGAGCTGTGAACAGAACTGCAAGGCGACACTGACAATCAGGGCCCATATGAAATAGAACTTCGGGAAACTACTAATCTTGCCTCTTCGGATTAAGGCTATGGCAAACGACAAAACTACTACGTCGGTCATACAAGCCCTCCCAATAATAGTGAAAAAACACCACTAAAAAGCGGTGTTTTTCCGCAATACCACTTATATTTTTACCAAGAAGTCCAGTTTGCTGACGTAGCGGCTACGATCGCTGCCACCATCATAATTGCTGCAACCCATTTTTTCATAATTTATTTCCCCTCCTTTATTTATAGTGGAGAAAGCTGGCTTCGCTACTTTCCTAGAAACAGAGGCCAAGCGACCAGATACAGCCTCTGTTCTTCTTTCCTTTCTCCATTACGAAAAAGGGCGGATTCGCTACTGGCTCCATACGGACCAAGCGACCAAATAAAGTCCGTACTTCTTTGCGACTTTCATACCTATATTTTACACATAAGTGACAAAATTCGGCAATCATAGTTTCATAGTCTATTCGATTTAATTCGAAGTAGTCCTAAATAACTAGAACTATGTTCACACCAACGCGGCCAGAATCGCTTTTTGCGCGTGAAGACGGTTTTCCGCTTGATCAAAAATGACGGAGCGCGAGCCATCGATTACGCCTGCGGTCACTTCTTCGCCGCGATGAGCTGGCAGGCAGTGCAGGAAGAGGTAGTCGCTATCTGCATGACTTACCAGCTTTTCATTTACTTGATATTCGGCAAAAGCTTTCAAACGAATTTCGTTTTCTGCTTCAAAGCCCATGCTGGTCCAAACATCTGTATAAACAGCATCTGCGCCTGCCACGGATTCGATCGGATCGGTTGTTGCCATCATGCTTCCGCCGCTCTTTTTCGCGTACTCACTTGCTGTGGCGAAAATCGCAGCATCCATTTCATAACCAGCTGGCGTAGCTACACGTACATCCATTCCCAGCAAAACGGCTGCCAGCACGAGGGAGTTCGCCACATTGTTTCCATCGCCTACATACGCCAGCTTGACGCCTTTGAGTCTGCCTTTGTGCTCCCAGATCGTCAGCATGTCAGCCATAGCCTGGCACGGATGATACAAATCGGTCAAACCATTAATGATCGGGATCGATGCGTGCTTAGCGAGTTCCTCCACATATGAGTGAGAGAACGTGCGAATCATGATCGCATCTACATAACGGGAAAGAACCTTGGCTGTGTCACTGATCGGCTCACCGCGTCCGAGCTGCAGTTCTTTTCCGCTCATAAACATCCCTAAACCACCGAGCTGGTGCATCCCTACCTCGAAAGAAACACGAGTACGGGTAGAAGCCTTGTCGAAGATCATGCCAAGCGTCTTGCCAAGCAAAGGCTGGAACGGTTGACCCAGCTTTTGCAATTGCTTGATATGTGCCGCCAGATGAAGCAGCTCCATCAGTTCTTCCCCATTGAATTCATCGACACGCAGAAAATCTTTTCCTTTATGCTTGCTGAGCGGTAAGTTTTGAAAGTGTTCCAATATCTTCACAGGCTGCATGCGAGCCACCTCTTTTCTTCATAATGGACTTCACGTACAAATCGAATGTATCGACGGCAAAAAATTGCTGAACTCCCTGCTGGACCATCCGACTGCGCAAGGCAAAGCCGGTACGTCCCGGGCGATTTCCTTTTGTTGCAGTGACTAAGGCAAAGGCAGCCTTGTCTTTTTGCAAAAGCTCAATAAATCCTTGCTCATCCGTAATCGCATGATTAACTACGACTCCGTTGTTTTTCAGCCAGTCAGCTGTACCTGGGGTTGCTGCCAGAGTGGCTCCGTCGTTTTGCAGTTGTGCAATGGTCTGGGACAACTCATCTTGTTTGTCGCCATCTGCGAGAGACAAAATGACCAGATCACCCTTTTGCCAATCCCCGTAGAGGTTATCCTTGAAGGCGAATGCCTTGCCTGCCGCCTCTTCAAACGATCTTCCCAAGCCAAGCACTTCACCGGTTGATTTCATCTCTGGTCCGAGTACCGGATCGACACCATTCAGCTTCACAGTCGAAAATACTGGTGCTTTTACTACAGAAAACGGAATGTCAGGCAAAAGTCCTGTACCATAACCCATTGCGGAAAGCTTTTCTCCCAATTGGCACCGTACTGCCAGCTGAACCATCGGAATCCCTGTTACTTTGCTTGTGATTGGCACGGTACGCGAAGCACGCGGGTTTACTTCCAGTACATACACGGTATTACCACTAATCACAAACTGAATATTGATAAGACCGACAGCTCCCATTTCATGAGCAATCGCTTCGGTATAGCTGGCGATCTTTTGCTTGATTTCTTCGGCTAATTTTGGTGCCGGGAACAACGCCACGCTATCGCCAGAGTGAATTCCCGCTTTCTCTACATGCTGGAAAATACCTGGGATAATGACTGACTCTCCATCGCAGACAGCATCGACTTCCGCTTCTCCACCTGGTACGTATTTGTCGACCAAGAGCGGGAAAAATGAGCTGCTCTCCGGATGATTCAGCCAATCGTTGATGGTTGCAGAAAGCTCCTCGATATTGTGCACGACCATCATGCCTTGACCGCCGATTACGTAAGATGGGCGCATCAGAACAGGAAAGCCGATCTCTTCTGCAATCGCAGTAGCATCCTCCAGAGAGGAGACTCCTTTACCCGGGATGTGCGGGATGTCGAGCTTGCGCAGCATGTCATAGAACAACTCTCGATCCTCAGCCCGTTCAATCGCGGAAAGTGAAGTACCCATTACTTTTAGGCCTGCACTCTCCAGCTTCGCAGCGAGGTTGATTGCGGTTTGACCACCGAATTGCACCATGACTCCCTCTACCTGCTCACGCTCGGCGATATGCAGCACATCCTCCACGTGAAGTGGCTCAAAATACAAGTGGTCTGCTGTTTCATAGTCGGTACTGACTGTTTCCGGGTTGTTATTCACCACGACAGCGGCAATTCCACTCGCTTGCAGTGATTTCGCCGCATGCACGGAGCAGTAGTCAAATTCAATCCCTTGTCCGATGCGGATAGGACCGGAGCCAAGCACGAGCACCTTGCGTCCCGCTAATGACTCTACTTCATCTACGCCCTGCCAATCCGAGTAGTAATATGGTGTTTGCGCATCAAACTCTGCGGCGCATGTATCTACGATTTTATAAGTAGGTGTGACTCCTGCCTGCTGACGCAATTCCTTGACCTTGGCTGGAGTGCTGCCGATTAAGGAAGCAATCGTTTCATCGGCGAAGCCTCGTTTTTTTGCTTCCAGCAGCAGTTCAGGTGATAGCCCCTCCGCCGTGTTTTGGGCCAGCTCGACTTCCAGATCAACGATTTTACGCAAGCTGCGCAGGAAGAACGGATCGACGCCAGTCAGGCTGTGCAGTTCCTGTTCTGTGAAGCCCCTGCGGATCGCTTCGGCGAACACAAACAAACGAATATCTGTCGCATCTTGCAAAGCATGCGTAAGCTCTTCACGTGTCCAATCCGCAAGCTCTGGACGAGACAGATGTGTGCAGCCTTGCTCCAGGGAGCGGACAGCTTTTAGAAGTCCCGCTTCCAGATTGCGTGCAATGGACATAACCTCGCCAGTCGCTTTCATTTGCGTGCCCAGCTTGCGATCTGCGAGTGGGAACTTATCGAATGGGAAGCGTGGAATTTTTACCACGATATAATCAAGGGCAGGCTCAAAGCTTGCGTACGTATAACCTGTAATCGGGTTTAGTACTTCGTCTAATCCATAGCCCAGAGCCAGCTTTGCAGCAATACGGGCGATCGGATAGCCGGTAGCTTTGGAAGCCAGCGCACTGGAACGGCTAACCCGCGGGTTTACCTCAATCAAAACGTAGCGATCGGACAATGGGTCGAGGGCAAACTGAATATTGCAGCCTCCCACTACTCCCAGCGAACGAATCACCTTTGTCGATACGCTGCGCAGCATTTGATATTGACGGTCGGTTAGCGTTTGGGATGGCGCAACGACGATACTGTCTCCAGTATGAATGCCTACCGGATCGAGATTTTCCATGTTACACACGATGATGCATGTATCATTGGCGTCACGCATGACCTCGTACTCGATTTCCTTCCAGCCTTTGACGCTGCGCTCGATCAATACTTGACCGATTGGGCTTGCTGCGATTCCGCCAGCTGCTACTTTCCTCAGGGCTGCTTCATCCCCAGCAATCCCGCCTCCAGCACCACCCAGCGTATACGCCGGACGCACGATGACCGGATAACCA
Source organism: Brevibacillus sp. SIMBA_040 (assembly GCF_046535075.1). Lineage (NCBI taxonomy): Bacteria > Bacillati > Bacillota > Bacilli > Caryophanales > Paenibacillaceae > Brevibacillus > Brevibacillus sp. SIMBA_040. Next base: position 55,338 of record NZ_JAWRXI010000024.1, on the reverse strand, counting down.
ATCGAATTGGCAAATGCAATCGCAGCTTCAACAGATTCCACCGTGTCACTCTCAGGTACTGGTTCTCCAATTTGTTGCATCAATTGTTTAAACAGCTCACGGTCTTCCCCGTTCTGAATGGCTTCAAGCGGTGTACCCAACAGTTGAACATTGTATTTTTCCAAGACACCTGCTTCAGCCAAGGAAACAGCAAGATTCAGTCCTGTTTGACCGCCCAGTGTCGGTAGGAGACCATCTGGGCGCTCTTTTGCAATAATCGCTGTCACGGACTCCACTGTGAGGGGCTCCAAGTAAACTTTGTCCGCTACCTGCTCATCTGTCATGATCGTAGCCGGGTTGTTGTTCACCAGTACCACCTGTACGCCCGCTTCCTTCAAAGAAAGGCAAGCCTGTGCACCTGCGTAGTCAAATTCTGCGGCCTGGCCAATGACGATCGGCCCCGAACCGATAACCAATACTTTATGGATGTGTGGCAATTTAGGCATATGTTTTCGCTCCTACTTCACGCATAGACTGGATAAATTGGTGAAAAATGTGGGAAGTGTCGCTCGGTCCGGGATGTGCTTCCGGATGATACTGCACACTGAAAACAGGCAAGCTCTTGTGGGTAAGCCCTTCTACTGAGCCATCGTTAACGTTTCTGTAGGACACAGTCAGCTCGGATTGTTTCAGCGACTCCTCTTTCACTACATATCCGTGATTTTGCGAGGTCATGTATACTTTGCCTGTCTCCAGATCTTTGACAGGATGATTTCCACCGCGGTGACCATAAGCCAGTTTTTCCGTTTTTCCTCCGTACATCAGAGCAAGCACTTGATGCCCAAGGCAAATACCGAGCGTAGGATATTGTTCAACCGCTTTGCGCCACTCACTGCAATAAGCAAGCAAATGCTCTGGATCACCAGGACCATTGGAGAACATCAGCCCGTCCGGTGAAAGCGACTTAATTTGTTCGATAGTCGTATCGAAAGGAACCACTGTGACACGGCATCCCAATGCCAGCAGCGCATCCACGATGGAATGCTTCATTCCCAGATCGACCAGGACAACGTGTTCACCTGTTCCCGGATGACGCTCGATTCTCTGACTCGATACCTCCGCGACCAGCGACTTTTTCGCATGCTTGTTACGCAGTGACACAACTTCCTCGGCTTGCATAGGCTGGTCGGAAATAACCCCAAATAAGGGACCATTTTGACGAACACGCTTTGTAATGGTGCGTGTATCAATGCCAGCCAAGATAGGAAAGCCAAATTCCTCGGCTGCCTCTGCCAAGGTTTTCGTAGATTCATAGTGACTCGGTTCCATGCACAGCTCGCTGACGATCATTCCGGTTAAAGCTGGCTTTTGTGCCTCATAATCTTTTGGGTTGATTCCGTAGTTCCCAATCAAGGGATATGTGAATGTCACGACCTGACCTGCAAAGGATGGGTCAGACATTACTTCCTGATAACCAGTCATACCGGTTGTAAAAACGACTTCTCCAAAGCCATTCACCGGAGCTCCGTACAATGTTCCTGTAAAAATCTCGCCGGACTCCAGCGTAAGATATCCTGTTCCAAATGCGTTCTTTTCTCTATTCATCTATGAAGCCACTCCTCTCCAATGGGCAAAAAACATAGATATATGGCGACGACATGTGAATAATCAATTCACATATTTGCGTTTCTTAATGCAAATCTATGCAACTCTGTGTATTAATATACATTCAATATTATAAAAATGCAACGAGTTTTTTGAACAGATCCACTCGTTGCATTTTTCCAATGCGTACAATTATTACATTATTGCAAAGACAACGCTTCGCAGAGTACAGCTATGGCGTGCTTCACTTCCTCCTCTGTCGTTACAAAGGAAGGCAGGAGTCTTACTACCTGAGGTCCAGCCATGAGTAGAATAACACCTTTTTCACGTGCATACGTCACAGCATCCGCAGCTGGAATCGTCAGCTCTACTCCGAGGAGCAAGCCTTTCCCGCGAATGGTGGAAACCTTGTCAGGGTGCTCTGCTTTAAGCTTCTCCAGCTCCTTCATCAGGAGTGAATGAATATGAGCGACTGTATCGAGAATATTCTCTTCTTCCATCGTTTCCAGGGTAGCGATTCCTGCTGTTGCAGCGAGTGGATTTCCACCAAAGGTCGTTCCATGCGTACCTGGTGCGAATGCTTCTGCCACTTCCTTGGTTGCTACGACTGCTCCGATCGGGAAGCCGCTCCCCAAGCCTTTTGCCAGCGAAATCGCATCTGGCTTCACGCCGTATTGCTGGAAAGCAAACCAGGTGCCGGTACGACCAATTCCCGTTTGAATCTCATCGACAAGCAGCAGTAGACCATGTGTATCGCATAATTCGCGCAGTGCTTTTACCCATGCTTCATCAGCAGGATGTACTCCGCCTTCCCCTTGAACCAATTCCAGCATGATCGCGCATGTCTTATCTGTGATTGCTGCCTGGACAGCTCCCAAATCATTGTAAGGAACAGTCACAAAGCCTTGTGGCAATGGAGCGAAGCCATCCTTTACCTTGTCTTGTCCGGTTGCTGTCAATGTAGCCAGCGTACGTCCGTGGAATGATTGTTCAAAGGTAATGATTTCATAGCGGTCATTTCCCTTCACTTTTTGCGCGTATCTGCGTGCCAGTTTAATTAAGCCCTCGTTTGCCTCTGCTCCGCTGTTGCAGAAAAAGGCTTGGTCCAGACCGGATAAACGGCACAGTTTTTCTGCTAGAACGCCCTGCTGTGGAACGTGCACCAGGTTGGAGCAATGCCACAGTGTATCCAGCTGCTCGTGAAGCTTTGCCGTTACTTTCGGAGGAACATGCCCCAGAGAAGTAACCGCGATACCCGACGTAAAGTCCAAATACTGCTTTCCGGTATCATCCCATACCTGGTTGCCTTGCCCTTTTACCAAGCTGATGGGCCATCTTGCATAGTTATTCATGAGGTGCATAGGAGCTGTTACTGTGCTCATCTTTCTTTCCCTCCTTATAAGGCTTGCTTTACATTCATTTTTACAGTTGTACCGACCGCTTCTCCGTTGCATACAGCTACGAGATCGCTTGCATTGCCCCGGCAAATCACGACTTGCTGAACGCCTTGGTTCAAGGCATCCAATGCCGCTTGAACCTTCGGAATCATTCCGCCTGTAATAATCTCAGCTGCAATCATCTCTTTGATCTCGCCAGCACTTGTCTGTTCCACAATCGCCTTCGTACCGTCTGCTTGCGGTCGCATGATCCCAGGGACGTCTGTCACCATAATCAGCTTTTCGGCAGACAGTGCGGCAGCAATCGCACCAGCAGCGACATCTGCATTGATGTTATACGTCTGAGTTGCATCTGCGCTGACAGCCAGTGGAGCGATGACTGGCACAAAGCCCTGCTCCAGAATCGCTTTTGGAATGGTCGTATCTGCTTTCGTAATTTCGCCTACCCATCCCAGCGGCTTTGCTGTTTTTTCTGCCAGCAGAGTTTGGCCGTCAATTCCGCTAACGCCCCACGCCTTTGCCCCCGCTTGTGTCAAGCGACGTACCAATGCTTTGTTGATACTGCCGCATAGTACCATTTCGACGACCCTCAATGTATCTTCACAAGTAACACGCAGCCCATTCACGAATTCGGGTGTGATCTTGACCTGATCGAGCATACTATTGATCGCAGGACCGCCACCATGTACGATCACGAGCTGTTTGCCTTCGTCTTGCAGCTTCGCTATGGCCCCAAAAAACTCATGTGGCAGCTGATCCATAGTGCTGCCGCCACATTTGATCACGACGATTCCTTGCATCCGTACTCCCCCTCTTACGGAAATGCCGGCACGAGCGGCAAACCAGCTTTTTCAGGCAATTGGAACATGACGTTCATATTTTGGATCGCTTGACCTGCAGCGCCTTTTACAACGTTGTCGATCACGGACAAGAGAATCACACGACCTGTACGCGCATCTACATGAACGGCAATGTCACAATAGTTGGAACCATACACCTCTTTTGTATGAGGGTGACTTCCGGCAGGGCGAATGCGGACAAACGGTTTATCAGCATACGTGGATGTATACAGCTCTTGGATTTGCTCAGCCGTCACATCCGCTGTTAATTGTCCGTATGCCGTCACTAGAATACCTCTCGTCATCGGAACGAGATGCGGTGTAAACTGCACGATTGCCGCTTGGCCACTTTGGCGAGACAGCTCTTGCTCGATTTCTGGTGTATGCTGATGCTTCGATACTTTGTAGGCATGGATGCTTTCGTTGATCTCACTGTAATGTACACCGAGAGATACTCCGCGTCCTGCACCTGAAACACCTGACTTCGCATCGATGATCCAGCTGTTCGGCTGTACCCATCCGCTTTTCGTCAGTGGGAGCGTGGCAAGCAATGCCGCCGTAGGATAGCATCCAGGATTGGCTACAAGCTGGGCGCCAGCTACTTCTTCATAATTCCATTCCGTCAGACCATAGACTGTTTTTTGTACCCATTCCGCTGGGGCTGGCTCGCGCTTGTACCACGTTTTATACGCTTCACCGCTCTCCAAACGGAAATCACCGGACAAATCAATCACCTTGACTCCTTGCTCCATCAGTTGTGGTGTTAATTCAGCACTTACACCAGCCGGAGTAGCCAAAAAAATGACATCATTGTCTGCGCCCATCTTGACCGGGTTAATCGCAGTAAGCAGCGGCAGTCCCAATCCTGTTACATGCGGAAACGTTTTTTCCAATGCCTCACCCTCAGATGAGCTTGAATATAAATTCGCAATTTGCGCGTGTGGATGTCCTGCCAAGAAACGGATTAACTCTGCACCACCATAGCCTGTAGCACCAACGATTCCGACCCGAACCATGCTCCTCTCTCCTTTTCCATCGTTCTGTATTTTTATACATGAATAATAATAAAAATTCATACAGAATACAACCTTTAAAATTTTCGTCATGACAATTTGATCACACAAAAAAGCGCCCGATATACTCGAGCGCTCCTGTGTATCTTGCTTATTTTTTATCCGCCAGCCACGCTGCCAATGTTTCAGCGTCAGCACCTTTTACCAGTCCAGGTGGCATAGCACCCTTTCCTTTATTCAATACTTCCAGGATTTGATCCTTGTTCAACTGGCCGCCAATCTTTTGGAGATTTGGGCCAACTGCGCCCTCCAGCGTTTGACCGTGACAGGCTGCACAAGTGTTTTTGAATAGCGCTTCTGCAGTTGCCGTGTCATAGCTGCCAGATGGAGCAGTAGTCGATGGCGTTTCTGTAGAAGGTGTAGAAGGTGTTTCAGTCGAAGGCTTGTTAGCTGGTGGTTGAGCGGTATTTCCGCCTCCACAGGCACTTAGCGAGAACACGAGCACAGCCGCCATTATTGCAAAAGGAAAACGTTTCATGGCTGTTCCCTCCTTTTTCGGATATTTCTTAGCTAAGTATGCCTCCTGTGCAGGATTATCATTCCTGTGCAAAATGGAAATTAGTTCAAGGGAAATTCAAGTGGGCTCCACTCACGCAGCTCCAATGTACGTGCTCCCTCGACTATTACTGGGTCGGCTTCTGCCAATTTACGGGCTTCCTCCAGTGATTCCGCCTTGTAAATAACAAGACCTCCCTGTTTATCAGTGAATGGACCTGCCATAAATACGATTCCTTGCTTGTACAGATCGTTTACATACTCCAAGTGAGCTGGTCTTACCTTTGCATTTAATTCCTGATCAATAATCGTCAAAAATGCAGCGTAAAGCATGCGTCCCTCTCCTTTTAAGTAGCTTGTTTGAATGAAGTATATCACATTTTCTCAGTGCATCTTTTCAACGAATTGCAGACAAAAAAACGGCATGAAATTCATGCCGTCTTCAAGCTTTTTCTCGATGGATATTACCGATTAATTTGTGCACGCAGGTAGGCATCGATAAAGGTGTCGATCTCCCCGTCCATAACTGCCTGAACGTTCCCCACCTCGACATTCGTCCGATGGTCCTTCACTAGGCTGTACGGGTGGAAGACATACGAGCGAATCTGACTTCCCCATGCGATGTCTTTTTGCTCGCCTTGGATCGCCGCCAGCGTCTTTTCCTGCTCCTCCCGTTTGCGCTCAAACAGTCGCGCTGTCAGCATTTTCATAGCTCGCTCCCTATTTTTGATCTGCGAGCGCTCTGTTTGGCAGGTCACTACAATACCCGAAGGCAAGTGCGTAATCCGGACTGCGGAGTCTGTCGTGTTGATATGCTGACCACCCGCTCCACTGGAGCGATAGGTGTCAATTTTGAGGTCCTCCGAACGAATATCTACCGCCGTATCATCCTCAATTTCCGGCAGGACGTTGCAGGAAACAAAGGAGGTATGACGACGTCCAGAAGCATCGAACGGAGAAATCCGAACAAGTCGATGAACCCCTTTTTCTGTTTTAAGGTAGCCATAGGCATTATACCCCTTGATCAACAGCGTCACGCTTTTTACGCCCGCTTCGTCCCCAGGTAAATAATCCAAAGTCTCCACTTTGAAGCCTTTGGCATCGCCCCAGCGTGTATACATACGCAAAAGCATGGACGCCCAATCCTGAGACTCGGTTCCCCCTGCACCCGGATGTAGCTCCAGGATCGCATTATTTTTGTCGTATTGATCGCTCAATAGCAGCTCCAGCTCAAAGCTTTCAAACGATTTTTTCAGGTCCTGGGTGCTGTCGTACAAATCCTGAATAAGAGAGCTATCGCCTTCTTCAATGACTAACTCCAGCATGAGCTGAAGATCTTCATATTGCGAATCGAGCTTCCCCATCGTATCGACGAGGTTTCTGATTACATTCAGCTCACTGATCGTTTTCTGGGCTGCATCGTTGTCATCCCAAAAGTCGGGAGCGAGCATACGCTCCTCCAGTTCTCCGATCCTCTCCTCTTTTACAGGGAGGTCAAAGAGACCCCCTGATATCTGCTAAACGTTTAGCCATACTGGACATCTCTTGTTTGATGTCCGCAATATCGATTAATGCCATGCTGCGAATCACCTTCTCTTTACGTAAGCTTACGTTTTATTGTAACGTAATTTGCCAGATGCGCAACCTGACGTAAGTACACGCTGCGAGAAGAGGCTCGCTCCATATGATGCTGGCTCGTTTACGTCACTGTTTCCCTTGGTGGGGATAACGAGTTTTTCACGTAGCGGATGTCACGTGGTTGTTTGCTTTCCACCTGCGGAAACGTGAATAGCATCGTTTTTGTCTGATTCGTCTTCGGGTTTCTCTGACGAATCGGTCGCGTCACTCGCGCTCGTCTTGTTGGCGGCTGTTGAGCTTTTTGATTAGCAGATCGGATTGCTTGCTCTGCCAGCAGCTTGGGATGTGCGATTACTCCAGTCGTCCAATTTGGCTCCGGAATTTCCTGCATCAGTCGCTCCTCATAAAAGACAGCGTCTTGTGCAGTAAATACACCTGATTGCTCTTCGCCTGCCTCTTCACTGATTACTTGTATATTTTTATTCTCTTTTCCTTTTCTCAAAACGGCTTTTAAAGTAGCCGCGATACACTCCAGCATGTTTTGCGCTTGTATGCCCATCACGTTGACTGACGTTTTCATTTTTTTATCCCTCGTCTCCGTGTATTTGTTAAGTGCAATTGGTAAAAAGTGTTGTACCTATGATTCTATGGATTTTTCAAAACATTTCCACCTGAATCGTTCGATAGCTTTTTCCAGTGTTAGACAAATAGATCTAACAAATCAGACGAGGAGAAAGGGATTGGGACGAACGCTGTCTAGGGAGTAGGAATCCACAAGAAAAAAACATTCCTCCCGTACCGAATTCGACGATACGAGAGGAATGCTTATGAAAATCTGCGTTATAGATGTTTACTGGCGCTTGTTTTGACGACGACGCTCCTGCTCTTGGGCACGGCGTTGTGCGCGGTTTTTCGGATCAGCATCACCGGAGGTTTCCGGATCAGGACGATCGGATGGGCCAGAGGTTTGCAGGTCTTCCGGGTCGATACCTTGACCTCGGATAACATCCTGACGCTCCAGGTTTTGGCTGACTTCTGCTTTCATGATGTACATAGCCACTTCTTCTTGTACAGCAGCCAGCATCGCTTGATACATTTCATAGCCTTCAAACTGATACTCGCGCAGTGGATCGTTTTGAGCGTAAGCACGCAAGTGAATACCTTGACGCAGCTGCTCCATAGCATCAATGTGATCCATCCATTTACTGTCGACAGCACGCAGAATGACGACTTTTTCAAACTCGCGAATCATCTCGCCAATTTGTTCCTCGCGCTGTTTGTATTGTCTCATGACTTCATCTTTCAGGAGCTGCTCGATTTCCTCTGCCTCTTTGCCTTTCAGCATTTTGACAGTAATTGTTTCTTCATGCAGGAACGATTGGTTGGCTGCATCCGCCAATGCTTGCAGATCCCAATCCTCTGGCACCTCTTCTTTTGGACAATGAGCAGCTAGATTGCGCTCCAGCACACTGTTGATCATGCCGAGTGCCACTTCGCTAAGGTTTTCCTGTTCCAGAATGTCACGACGCTGCTTGTAAATAACCAAACGCTGCTGGTTCATCACATCGTCGTACTGGAGGACGCCTTTACGTGCATCGAAGTTGGAGCCCTCTACACGTTTTTGTGCAGATTCGACAGCACGTGTAACCAGACGGCTCTCGATTGGCATATCTTCTTCCATGCCCAAGCGATCCATCATGTTCATGATGTTGTCTGCTCCGAAACGGCGCATCAGCTCATCCTGCATCGAAAGGAAGAATTGCGAAGAACCTGGGTCCCCTTGACGACCGGCACGTCCACGCAGCTGATTGTCGATCCGTCGGCTCTCATGGCGCTCTGTACCGATAATATGAAGGCCGCCCAGATCAGCAACACCTTCGCCCAACTGAATATCCGTACCACGACCAGCCATGTTTGTAGCAATCGTAACGGCTCCGTATTGACCTGCACGGGCGACAATCTCCGCCTCGCGCTCATGCTGCTTGGCGTTCAATACACTATGCGGCACACCTTTTTGCTTGAGCATTTGCGACAGACGCTCGGAGTTTTCGATGGAAATCGTACCGACCAGAATCGGCTGCCCTTTTTTATGGCGTTCAACGATATCATTCACAACCGCACGATACTTGGCTGCCTCCGTTTTAAACACGAGGTCAGGCGCATCCTGACGAGCAACAGGCTTATTGGTTGGAATGACCACAACATCAAGCCCGTAAATCTTTTTAAATTCTTCTTCCTCTGTCTTTGCTGTACCTGTCATACCGGACAGCTTTTGGTACATACGGAAGTAGTTTTGCAGCGTAATGGTAGCAAGCGTCATGCTCTCGCTTTGTACGCGCAGACCTTCTTTTGCCTCGATCGCTTGGTGTAAGCCATCGCTGTAACGGCGTCCAACCATCAGACGACCGGTAAACTCGTCGACGATGACGACCTCGCCTTCCTGCACCACGTAATCCACATCAAGCTTAAACAGAACCTGCGCTTTTAAAGCGGCAGTGATGTGATGGTTCAGTGTTGTATGCGCAGCATCGTACAGGTTATCGATGTTGAAAGCCTGCTCGACTTTACCAATTCCGTCATCTGTGAGGTTGACGATTTTGAGCTTTTCATCGATGGTAAAGTCTTTTTCCAGTTCAAGACGCTTCACAAAATGAGAGCAAATGTAGTACAGCTCCGTGGATTTGTTCGCCGATCCGGAAATGATCAACGGCGTACGCGCTTCGTCGATCAAGATACTGTCGACCTCGTCAATGATGGCGTAGAAAAGCGGGCGTTGTACCATTTGTTCTTTATAAAGCACCATATTGTCACGCAGATAGTCGAAGCCAAACTCATTGTTTGTACCATACGTAATGTCACAAGCGTATGCTTCGCGTTTTTCTTCTGCGCTCAAGCCATTTTTGTTCAAGCCGACAGTCAGACCAAGGAAATTGTACAGTTGTCCCATGATCGTCGAGTCGCGCTCCGCCAAATATTCGTTCACCGTAACGACGTGAACCCCTTTACCTTGCAAAGCATTGAGGTAGGTTGCCAGTGTTGCCACCAGCGTTTTCCCCTCACCGGTTTTCATCTCAGAGATGCGGCCTTCTTGCAAAACCATACCGCCGATCAGCTGTACGTCGAAATGTCGCATGCCCAGAACCCGTTTAGATGCTTCGCGTACTACGGCAAACGCTTCATTCAGGATTTTGTCCAGGTCTTCCCCTTTTTCCAGGCGGGCTTTGTACTCGGTCGTTTTTTCCCGCAACTGATCATCGGAAAGCGCCGCTATGCCAGTTTCCAGCGCATTGATGGCTTCTACGCGCTTAAACATTTTTTTGACTTCGCGTTCGTTACTGTCGCCAAATATCTTTTTAACGAGTCCTAACATGAGGACACCCCTTCCATATGCTCCCAAACAAAGATAATGACTACTCCGTAAGAGAGGGTTCCACATATCCCTAAAGAGATATTGCTATCGAATAAAAAATAATACTTTCTAAAAAGCTATTTTATCAAAAGAAGCCTCATATACACAAGTAAAGGGAGTTGCCAATAGCAACTCCCTAGTCTTATACGAGTGATAGGCTATAAAGTTTCGTTATTTGGGCTCAATTAATCCGTAGCGACCGTCATTGCGGCGATACACGACGCTTACATCGTTGGTGTCACTGTTTTGGAAGACAAAGAAGCTATGTCCTAGCATATCCATTTGCATAACCGCTTCCTGTGCATCCATCGGCTTGAGATCAAAACGTTTGGTTCGGACGATGTTGATATCCACATCTTCCTCATCCGTGTCTGCCATCATGACAGCAACGGGGGCACTCTCACGCTGCCCTACCTTGTTAGTAGCATCGATTCGCAGCTTGCGCATCAGCTTTGTTTTGTGCTTGCGGATCTGACGCTCGAGCTTTTCTGCTACCAGATCAATGGCAGCATACATGTCCTCATTTGTTTCTTCGGCGCGAAGAATCACTCCGTTAAGCTGGATAGTGACCTCAATCGTGCCTTCTCCTCGATGTACCTGCATAGTGACTTGTACATCTGCTGGCTGCCCAGTTTCAAAATATTTTTCGAGACGGCCGACTTTCTTTTCCACATACTCTCTAAGTGCTGCGGTGACTTGAATGTTTTCTCCACGAATGTTAAATTTCATGGTTCCAACCTCCTTCCGTCTATATATAAATATTCGGCACTTTTGTAAATAATCCTCCTTCCCTTCTACAAAAAATCTTTACAATTTTTATAAAATCCAACAAATAGCGACAGAATATTACCAATACCTACTAGTTTCCCTATGCTATAATAGACTATAGTCAATCAAATATATATTGCATGTCACCATTCGCACAGGAGGAATCCTCATGACCGAGGTGAAACCTTCCCAATCAATCATTGGAACTACACTCGCACAAGACGTATACAACGAGTACGGCCTACTTCTATTGCCCGCTGGAGCTACCCTGCACCAAAGTGACATCCGCCTACTAGAATCCCATCATATTTTGGTCGTTCAAGTAGCTGCTGCCCCATCGACTATCGATATGCCTACACCTGTATTGCACTGGAGCGAGACTGAAGCAGCACGCCAATATGCCGATGCTGTTCAGAAGACTGGATACCTATTTAAGCAGATTGCCTCAGGGACGATCCCTCCGCTAAACCGATTCAACGAAGCTTTTTATCCTTTGCTTGATCAAGTTTTGCATCGCTTTGAATTTCTCCAGTTTATTTATTTAAAAGAAGGAACAGAAAATTATACGTATCGTCATTCCCTACATGTTGGCATCATTTCAGCGGTAATTGGCAAGCTACTAGGCAGGTCTCAAGAAGATATTTACTTTCTGGGACAAGCAGGTCTACTACATGACATCGGCAAGATGAAAATTGCAGATGAACTGCTCTCGAAGCCAACTCATTTAACCGATGAGGAATACACAGTAATGAAGCTACATACTGAGTATGGCAGCCACCTTCTCCTTTCCATGGAAGGAGCGAATGAACAGCTGGCGCTATGCGCACTATTGCATCACGAACGGCTGGATGGCACCGGTTATCCTGAGCGACGGACCAAAGAGACCATTCCTTTTGAATGCCAAATTATTAGTGTCGCCGATGTCTTTGATGCTATCTGCACGGATCGTGTGTATCGGAAGGGCTCCTCTCCCTTTGAAGCGGCAAGCGTTTTGTGGGAGCTGGCATGCAGTGGCAAACTCAATCCTTTTATCGTATCTCATTTTATCCAGTATATTGTCGTGCTTTATGTCGGTTCGAGTGCCCTGCTCAGCAATGGAGACCAAGTAGAAGTGATCATGATACATACTGATGAGCCTATGCGCCCGCTCGTACGCCGGGGAGAGGAATTCATCGACCTTCGCGAGCATCGTTCCCTCCGCATTCATAAAATGATTAGTTAAAAAAAGCGAATCCCCCTCACCCAGTAGTTGGGCAAGGGGGATTTTCGTGTAGACGGGAATCTATGAAATTCCGATCCAGTATGAATACAGCCGCTGCTCCGCCAAAAAGCATGGCGTAACCAGTGTTCAAATTATTTTATAATTTGACGACATTGGCTGCCTGTGGACCGCGGTCACCTTCCACAATATCAAACTCTACAGCTTGTCCCTCATCTAACGAACGGAATCCATCAGACTGAATGGCAGAGAAGTGGACGAAAACATCGTCTCCACCCTCGCGTTCAATAAATCCAAATCCTTTTTCTGCGTTAAACCATTTTACTTTGCCTTGCATGAAACAGCACAACCCTTTCTTTTGTAGGAAATCAGGATGAGTATCCCGTGTAATTCAGACTTAGCTTGCCCAAATTCATTGCAAAATTCCATTACCTTGTAGAATATTTTTTCTCCAGTCCTCTCACGACAACGCGTGACAAGAATAGGGTCAGCACCAAGTACACGGCTGCCTCAGTCAAGTAAGGAGGATATCGTTCAAAGGTACTTTTCGCCACGTTCATGGCTGCGTAATTTAATTCTTGTGTAGCAATAACGGCACACAGGGAAGAGTCTTTTAAAAGTGCGATAAACTCGTTACCAATTGCAGGCAGCATGCGCGTAAACGCTTGGGGAAGGACAATCAGGCGCATCGACAAGCCCTTGCTCATGCCCAGCGACCTCGCTGCCTCCATCTGTCCTGGATCAATCGATTGAATACCCGCGCGAAAAATCTCCGCTATGTATGCTGCTGCATTTAAGGAGAGTGCGACAAAACCGGAATAAATCGCTTGCGGACTAGGCTGTCCGGGGAAAAAAGCTTCCCAGATGGACGGTATCACGGCAAAATGGATGAGCAAAATCTGAACCAGCATCGGAGTTCCTCGAAACAGCTCTACATAAATGGAGCATGTCCATCTCAAGTAGCGCTTGCTGGACATTTTGCCCAAGCTGATGAACAGACCGAGCAACGTCCCACAGACAGTAGCTACCGCTGTTAGTAAAATCGTATTAATAACGCCTCGAATTAATAGTTCGCGATAATCATAGATGACGCTCCAATCCAAAGGCAGCTCCTCCTTTCGCATATACCTGCTGACAACTTAGAAAGCTGGCTACGCCACTCCTTATGCCAATAGTAGAACAAACACCGGGTACGCCCTATAGACGTACCCGGCTTACGAATAGTCCTACTTATTACCGAAGTACTTGTCATGAATTTCTTGGAGCTTTCCATTTTCCTTGATCTTTTTCAAGCCGTCGTTAATCTTTGTCAAAGCATCCGTGTTGCCCTTTTTGACCATAATGCCGTAGAATTCCTTTTCAAATGAATCGTCCTTGATGAGCTTGAACTTCTTGTTCTCGATTTTCTTCACATAGTATTGAAGAACGCCGTTGTCGCCCACAACCGCATCTACACGGCCATTGAAGAAGTCGTCAACAGATGATGGCATGTCATCATACCCCTTCCAGCCTTCGTAGGTTTCTCCAAATGCTTTTTTGACGACCTCCTCACCTGTTGTTGCGGCTTGCCCACCGATCTTCTTGCCCTTCAAATCAGCCAGAGTTTGAACAGGTGAATCTTCGGCTACCAGAATCAGCTGGTTCGCTTCAAAATACGGTTCAGAAAAATCATACTTTTCTTTACGCTTGTCGGTAATGGTAATCGACGAGATCCCGATATCTACCGTCCCTTTGTCCAAGCCATCGAACAGAGGGTCCCAGCCTGTGTTTTTCCACTCCACTTTAAATCCGCCTGCTTCAGCCACAGCGTTCATCACATCAATGTCATGACCACTGATCTTATCTGCTTCCAGCATTTGAAATGGAGGATATGCCGCGTCCGTTCCAATTACGTAGACCTTTTCCCCTGATCCTGCCGTTTGCTGACCTCCCGATCCACAGGCTGAGAGCATAAGTCCCATACCCACGATCAGCGCGAGCGAGGTGTACCATTTTTTCCCGATCTTCATTTGAAAATCCCCCTTGATTCTTATCTCTTTTTATCTGTGTTTGCCCCCAACAATGTCCACAAGAAAATCACGGGTTTTTTGCGTTCTCCACAGAGTTATCCACATTATCCACATGACGTTGTGCACAAGCTGAGAATAACTATTTCCTGCTCTACATGCCTTACCAAGCCCTTCTGCAAAAGGACGCAAGCGTGGCAGAACAGGAATTTGCGTAAAAAAAAGAAAGATTCTTACATGTAAGATATATTTCGATCTTACATAAAAGAATCCTTCTTCAAAATCATTTTATTATCAGAAAAATGGGAATTATTCTTTATCCGCCAAAATGATTACCTCTACCCGACGATTGCGCGCTCGGTTCTCGTCATTGGAATTATCCACAAGTGGCTTGTTTTCTCCCAATCCTGCGACAGTAAAGCGTGTAGCTGGTATAGAATATCCATCAACCATTTCCCGCATTACCGCGATAGCGCGACCAGAGGATAGCTCCCAGTTTGACTTGAACGAGCTGCGCTTGATCGGCACATCATCCGTATAACCCTCAATTCGCACCATGTGACCATAGCGCTGCAGCACCCTCGCAATCGTGCCGACAACCTGCTTGCCCTGGTCTTGCAGCTCAGCTGACCCGCTGGTAAACAAGATGCTCTCCGGCAAACGAATACGCAAACCTTCTTCTGTCTCTTCGTAGTCCAGATTCAATTCAGACAAGGCTGAGGACAGCTGCGTTCGCACCGTGTCCATATCGCGCTCACCCGTATCTGCTATCCCTGCAAGCGGTTTTGGTAGACTTGGAGATTCTGTGATACCTTCGCCCTTCTCAGTCCCCATGAGCGCTTTTTGACGCGCTTCCAGCTGATGAACCTCACGCTGCAGCTCCAGCTTTTGCAAATTTAACAGATCCAGGCTTTCATGCACCTGCTCCATAGCTGCTTGCTGCTGCACCGCTTCCTTTTTCGCTTCTTCACGTTGAGCCTGAATGTTAGAGGTGTAGGTCGCTGCGATAATGATCACGATGACAAACAATAGTGTAATTAAGTCGCTGTAGCTGAGCAGCCAGCTTTTCTCCAGCTCCTTTTCGTCATACAGCCGATCATCATGCATAACGATCCTGCCTTTCAATCGTTCCCTTCATACTGCCTGCTTCTTTAATAAGCACCAGCTTCTGGTCACCTGGCAGGAACGAGTTCAGTTTTTCAAACAACAGGCGTGGTGTTTCCATTCGTTGTAAACCGACACAGCCCTCGATATACAGGCGTTTTTCAAACATTTCCCGGTCATACAGGTCCATCATCCGGTAATAGCATGGCAGGGCAAACAGGTTGGCCAAAAGAGCGCCATAGAGCGTCGCTATGACCGCTGCGCTCAGGCTATGACCCGTCTGGGTAAAATCAGAGAGCGAGCGCAGCACGCCCGTCATCCCGAGCAGCGTACCTACTAGCCCCATTCCTGGTGCGAGCAAGCTAATAAGTCGGAAAAAGCCCGCTGCTTGCTGGTAGCGGTACTGCTCGCCTTTGAGCTCGTTCTCCAGGATCATGCGTAGCTCATCTTCGGGAACGCCCTCGATCGCAAGCAAGCTGCCACGCTGCACAAATGAGTCGCGTTCTTGCTGAAGTTCTTTCTCGAGAGCGATATAGCCCTGTTCTTTTTGGACGAGCGCGTAGTAGTAGAAGCGCTTGATCGTTTCTTCCACGTTGCTTTCCCGTCCGTGGATTAGGAGGCGAATCATCTTTTTCAGGTCCAGATGCTTGCGCTTGATCGCGTAGGAGATCACTACGGCCAGTGCTACCAGCTCAATGGCGGTGATGTTTAGAAGATCGGCGAGGTTGCCGTTTAAGTATACCGCGTGGATGAAGATGAGGAGGACGGCTCCGATTAGGAGGAGCGAGCGGCGTTTTGTGGACAATGTTGTCACCTTCCTAGAGTTCTTCCGCTAAAATGGGTTATCACTTGGTATATCGGTTATTTTGAATTTACTTATTATAGCAGAGGTTTTTCATTCCGATATAAAAAATAGATTAGTAGAAAGGAGAATAATAGTTATGAATACTAGTTCTATGATGAGTGGACAGCTTTCTCAGCTCCAACATACAGTTAGCCTAAGCCTGCTGAATATGTCCAAAAACGCACAGGCAACTAGCGCTACACTCATGCTTAGTGATTTCTCTAAAACACAAGCTTCAATCCACCAAGCATCTCATCCTACTCTAGGAAAGCAGCTAGATCTTCGTATCTGACGTAACAAAAAACGGTCGGGTCGCCCGGCCGTTTTTGTTGTTACTTTTTTTTGTCAAAAAATGTCCCATATGCTTCTGGTGTAGTATAACCACTATATTGTAGAGATACTGTTTTTTTCTTCTGCAATTCTGCCATCTTCGTTTGAAGACTCGACATATGCTTTTGTAAAAATGGCTTTACCTGCTCATCAATTAAAAGAATTTGGGTAAGAAAGGAGTGTTTGTGTTCTCTTGTTAATGTTTGGCCTTGTTGGATCAAGATATCAATATGATCCATAAGTTCTTGGCGTTGGTCTAAAAGAATAGCCCATCTATCAACGTCGTCTTCTGATTCGACATCATATGAAACAATAATATCTCGTAACTCAACAGACTTGTCCAACAACTGCATAATTAGCTTATCCAATTGTTCAAACATTACACTTGCTCCGCTTCTTTTATCGGTTTTTTTGCTTGAACCATTACTTCTTTCCAAGTGTCACGAAACTGTACGAAAAACCCTTCCTGTTCATCAAGAATCGAAATATCTTTGGTCAAATTTGCTTCAACGATGCGATAATGCATGTATTCATACATAACCAGAAATTGCTTCGAAATTTCCACATCCATCTTCAAAGTAATAATAAGTTCCTGAATAATATCTTGTACACGTATAAGATTCGTATTGGCTTGCTCGAAATTTTTCATTTGGATTGCTAACCTTGCATGCTTAATGTATTTAATTGCTCCATTGTAAAGCATTAAGGTCAGCTCAGCAGGAGTGGCTGTAGTCGCTGAATTGTTTCGATATGCCTGAGCAGCTTTATTCATGATGCTACTCCCTCCTAATTATAGCTTCTAAGACGTTTTTGATGTGAGCCAGGCAGATTGAGAATTATATTTATTTAATGCAGTTTCCATAGCAGCAAACTTTTTGTAATAATAGTCTTCTTTTTGGGTAAGTCTGTCCTCCCATCTAGTAATTTGCTCATCGTATCTTTTCAAATTAATACCCATGTCGTAGTCAGCATAGCTTTTGGTTGTACTGCTTCCTGCTTTCTTTTTAATTTGATTTATTGCATCGTTCAATTGTTCTGTCAGACGTCCTGCAATTCCTTTTTCTTGAAAAGTTGAACCCTTTTTCGTAAAAAGATTCATTACAGCATCGGGATTTTCCGCCAATGATTGGCGCAATTTTTCCTCGTCGATGTGCATTTTCCCGTTTTCTAAATAATTATATTTATTACCATCGGCTTTGGCTGTTCCAATTCCTATTTTACTTAAAGTATCAGAACCAACATCTACCCCTGATACTGCTGTATAGAAAGATTCCCTCATTGCATTAAGTACTCTACGAATCGTGCTATCGCCTTGAAGGATCCCTTCTTTTGCTTTATCCTCTAATTTTTTTATCTGATCATCTGTGAGACCTTCTTTATCAGCATCAGTAAGAGGCTGATACTTCCTGTTTGCCACTTCTGAAATTTCGCTGTTCAATTTTGCAATGATTTCGTTATATTTATCTACAAAACCTTTAATATTCCCTACTACTGCATCCATATCTGTAACGGCACTAACAGTAACCGGTGTTGTAAAATCAGTCTTAAAGGAGAAAGTCACACCGTCAACTGTTAGCATATTACCTGTAAACTCGTAAACAACCCCGTTGATCGCTGCACTGCCTTTAACTTCCTTTTGTCCGGGATACCCATTCCCCATAAAGTCATTTATTGCTGTATTTCCATTCGAGTCTACAGCACTAATTTCTCCTTCAGAAATATTTAGAGGACTACTACCCAAGACATTTGAAATTTTGATACCATTGCCAGGTGTAGTAGATGAAAATACAATACTTTTTTCAGTAGCTGAATAGACCGCTTTTACCCCAGTAGTGTCTGATTGAGCATTGATTTTTTGAATGGCTGTATTTATGTTATCAGTTTGATTAATGGTTATAGAAGCTCCAGAAGATGTACCATCCGATAAGGTAAACGTGAAATCACCAGTCATGCCCTTGTTCTCGAATTGAGTAACTGAATCGGGCATTGAATTAGCAAATTTTACGGAAGCACCATTTCCTGTGCTCCCCAATTTTACATTAGTAATAGAGTATGAAGCAAGATTCGGTGTACCGTTCGAAGAAAGCGTCACTCTCGATTCGTCAGACGACATCACTTTTTTCTTAGTAAACATAGCTTGATAGCGCATTTCATCTGCTTTTTTTTGTAATTCTAACAGCAGAGAATTCATTTCTCTGTATGAATCACGCTTCCACTCATCTTTTTGTTTCTTTTGTTTTAGCTTATTTAAGGGAATTCTTTCAGCATCCATTAATTTTTTAACTATGCTTTCAGTATCCATGCCAGAAGCTAAACCACCAATTCTAATTCCAGCCATACAATGTCCCTCCTATAGTTTGTGGTCAACTAATATTCCTATTAGATCGTACATTTTTGCTACCGTATCCATCATTTTTTTTGAAGGAATTTCTTTAATTATTTGTTCCGTCCTATTGTCCACAATTTGAACATAGTATTCGTTAAGTTCATCATGGAGGACAAATTTAACGTGAGATTGCTTTGATTGGAGAAGTTTATTAAGACCATCTACTTGCTTTGATACTTCTTCCTTTGAAACTGTTTTTACAGTCTCAACATTTTTGGCGATTTGACTATCGATCTCCGCCTCAGATGCCGATACATTAGATGTCGGAGATGGAATAGATGCAGCCCCACCTGTTCCACCAGCCTTTATTTCCACATGAATCCCTCCGAAAGAATCGTATACATTTAATATCGGAGAATGAGAGGTCTTGATTTAGTCTTTCAAGATCAATAATAAATTTTTGAGGTGAACAAGAAATGGCTCCTAAGAAACCTGTCCAAATGCTAGTTCCCGATTATATGGAACGCTTTGCTTGTATCGGCTCAGCTTGCGAAGATACTTGTTGCTCCGGATGGACCGTAACAATTGATAAACCTACCTATAAACAATATCGAAATACTAAAGACAAGGAATTAACTAAGCTTTTTGACGAACATATAAAAAGAAACAAAACAAATCCTTCTGATTTTAATTATGCACGATTCGTAATGAAATCAGATCTATCTTGCCCATTTTTAAACGAAGAAAAATTATGTTCAATCCAATTAAAATTAGGTGAAGACTTCCTATCCCATACTTGCAAAACTTATCCTCGTGTCACGCAAACTGTTGACGACGTCGTGGAGTTATCAGCAACTCTATCTTGCCCTGAAGCAGCAAGATTAGCACTGCTTAATCCAAATAAAATGCAGTTTAATCGAAATGAAGAAGCTCGCGATACCAAGCCACCGACAGGCTTTTCTCCATCAGATCCCTTTTATGCTGATCGACTAGAGAAGTACTTTTGGGAATTAAGAATATTTTCTATACAAATATTACAAAGTAGAGAATATAAACTATGGGAACGACTTGTTATTCTGGGAGTTTTTTATCATGGGATCCAGGAAAGTATTGAGAAAGGACAACTGAATGAAGTACCAGAATATATCATGGAATATACAAAAGGAGTAGAACAAGGGGCATTTGACAAAGTATTGAATGACATTCCATCAAATGAACAGATTCAATTGACGTTGCTCGCTCAGCTACTATCAATTAAACGAAACAGTAGTGGATATCAAAAGAGATTTATAGAGCAGTATCTCGCCTTTTACAAAGGGGTATGCCCTGCTGAAGACAAGGACATTACGACTGAAGCGATTCTGAATCAATACCGGTTCAACTTTGATCAGTATTATGCACCTTTTATGGAAAAGCACGAGTACATTTTAGAGAACTATCTGGTAAACTACGTATTCAAAAACCTTTTTCCTTACGATAAAGACAACAATCTTTTTGGTTCCTTTATGATGCTAATCATCCACTACTCCCTGCTAAGAATTTTACTAATCGGAATAGCTGGGTACTATAAAGATCAATTCACAACAGATCATGTCGTTAAACTAATTTCCGCCTTCGCCAAGACGGTTGAGCATAACAACACCTTCTTAAAAGAGGTTATGGACTATACTAAGTCGAATGGTTACCATAATCTAAGTAATATGATGATCCTTATAAAAAATTAGTGATCGTGATTAATAGTTTCAACAAGCCTCTTATTCTATTTGGTTAAGAGGCTCTTCCTTTTTAAAATACAGCATCCTATTATTCAACAAAACAAAAAGCTGTCGAGACGGATCTCGACAGCTTTACGGAAATAATAGATAACTTGAATCTATTAACGGAGGAGTTGAAGGACTCCTTGTGGCTGTTGGTTAGCTTGAGCCAGCATAGATTGAGAAGCTTGCAACAAGATGTTATTTTTAGTCAAAGCCATCATCTCGGAAGCCATGTCTACGTCACGGATACGAGATTCGGAAGCCTGTAGATTTTCTACAGTTGTGTTTACGTTACGCACTGTGCTTTCCAGACGGTTTTGCTGTGCACCCAATGTAGAACGTGCTGTATTTACATCTTTAATTGCGTCTTCAATAGCAGCAGTATTAGATGCCTTAGTCAGAGCAGATGCTTTACTTACATCAGCACCTTTAATTGTCAATTTAATTTGATCAGAGTCAGAGATAATAATGTCGAAAGTTTTAGCTTTATCCAGTACTTCTGTACCATTGAACTTTGTATTTTTCTCGATATTCTTGATCTCATTGATCAACTCGTCTGCTTCTAATTCCAGGTTAGCTTTATCGTCAGCATTGTATGTTCCGTTCGCCTTTTGAACGGATAGTTCTTTCAGGCGAACCAGCATGTTGCTGATTTCATCCATTGCACCCTCAGCAGTTTGAACCAAGGAGATACCATCTTGAGCATTGCGGGAAGCTTGTGCCAAACCGCGGATTTGGCCGCGCATTTTTTCGGAGATGGAAAGCCCAGCTGCATCGTCAGCAGCACGGTTGATGCGGAGACCAGAAGAGAGTTTCTCCATGCTCTTGCTTGCACCCAGAACGTTGTTACCCATGTTACGATGAGTGTTCATCGCTGGAAGGTTGTGATTGATAATCATGTGATTATTCCTCCTTGAGTTTGACCTCCACGTCCATGTGGATGGTTTATCGTTTTTTTGCGGAGCAACTCAATCGCGCGCTTGAGTAAATCTCTCCTACATTCTTAATATCGGATATTGTATCTGATTTCTTTAGTCTTTTCTTAGAAAAAAAGTTAAAGGCGTAGTGAAACTAAATTATTTGGCCATTCATCCAAGAATCCAACAACCATGCCGTTTCTATTTGAATTCTTAATAAAAAATCCGACATTTTTAATCACTGTTGGATTCTCTTGCAGGGCGAATAATATTCTTTAGTTCCTGAATATCAAGGACTTCCTTTGAAGCCATCTCATTTTCTATTTGAATGAGATCGTAAATCTCTTTGCGTTGTATGTCGATGTGTCTAGGGGCATTGATCCCAATCTTAACAGCATCCCCCTCTATTGCTAAAATTTTGATCTCGATATTACCGTCAATAACGATAGACTCGTTCTTCTTACGCGATAACACAAGCATGTATTCTTCACCTGCTTACTTATCTTGTTTAGAGGCATGGTGCATTAGAGGTTGCCTTACTTCAAAACGCTCTTCCTCTAGTATAACCTGCTTGGCTTTTTTATTTTCCAAATTAATGATCACAGGCGCCTTCAAGTTTACGGTGCTAGAATCACCTGATCTAACTGTTAATATGTTTAATACAGAGATAGGCGTATCGTCTTTGATTTCAAGGCTTTGTTTGTGAGAATCCTTTAATTTAAACTCATAGTCTTGAAAAAATGGAAAAGGATCAATTAACCAAAAACCAATATTCTCCGCTTCAAGAGACATTAAAGAAAACAGTGGGCTATTTGGTTCTTCTTGAATTAACCGGAAGAACTTCAAATCATTGAAACCGGGAATACCCTCTTCAAAATGAAGCTTTCCAACTTCTAATATCTGTGATGGAGTCATGAAAGACCTCTCCTTTTTTACATCAAACGGTCAAGTTTCAATCCAATTACCTCAACCTTAAGGCTGTTCCACTGTTTCATATAGCTTTCTACTTTACCAGGAGTGTAATTGACAATTGGACGCTGAGGTAGTACTTCAATTTCAGCCCCCCCTAACTTCACATTAATTTCCGGACGCTTTTCCTCATAATGGATTTTAACTCCATTACCTATAGTTCTAGAAGGATAATAAACCTCGTCTGGAGTAATCGTTTTTTCAAAAGCAATATCCGCAATAGCATTCCGCCGTGTCTCAATAGCACGTAATTGATCGCCTTCCCGGCTAATTCGCGATATCCCTTCCATCAGCTTCTGAGTACTATACTCTGCATTATCCATAGTGGAACGCAGAGGACCTCGAATATTTAGGTTTTCCCTTGCCTCTGACGAATCAATTGTCAGCTCTCCCTGCGGCTGCTTAATCTCTAAGCTGGCGGGAACTTGCTTAATTGTTACCCGAGCATGCGGTTGTTGAATATCTACGGATGCCTTACGTATGTTCAATCCGAGTTGAGCATTCGTACTTTCCATACGTAATTGTGGAAGATTCATGCGTTAAATTCCCCCTTTAATGGAAGCATTATCGCAAGAAATCTAACAGTGTCGGCTGAATAATTCTCGCTCCTGCTCCTAGCGCAGCAGAATGAACATTCTCCTGCATCTTCAAATCAGTAATAACCTCAGATAAGTCGGCATCTTCATTTCTTGACATGAGATCTGTTATATTTACGTCTGCTGTTTCTAGACGTTCCTTTATTAGATCAATACGATTTACCCTCGCTCCAAGGGTCGCTCTT
Source organism: Brevibacillus sp. SIMBA_040 (assembly GCF_046535075.1). NCBI lineage: Bacteria > Bacillati > Bacillota > Bacilli > Caryophanales > Paenibacillaceae > Brevibacillus > Brevibacillus sp. SIMBA_040. The sequence continues at coordinate 31,942 of NZ_JAWRXI010000024.1, read as the reverse complement.
TCTGTCAATAAATTATTAAATTGATCGTCTACGCCATTAATAAATTGCACCGCTGATTCACCATTATTTAGCTTAGTAATAACCTGGTCTAAGACTTTAAACATATTGCCAGCATTGTTTGGGTAATTAAAAATCTTTTGGGCATTTACATTCGCAGGAACAAATACATTTTGACTTACTTCAAGTTGAAACTCAGAACTGTTCGTGTTAACAAAATCACCTGTTCCTGTCGCAGTCGAAATATTTTCATCGTATGGGGGTTTGTCTGTATCGGTACCTGCAAATATAAACTTACCATTTATTTGTTGGTTTGCAAGAGACCCCAAGTGCCTGCGTAGCTGTGCCACCTCTGCACCCATTGCTTTTAAATCGTCGCCTGAGAGTGCACCATCTCCAGAATAAACAAGCAGTTCTTTTATACGCTGAAGTGCATTTCCCATTTCATCCATCGTCGAATCAGTCATGCCCATCCACGACTGAGCTTCTGTAGTATTTCGCAAATACTGATCATTCTCCATTAAGGAAGAACGATAAAACATTCCTCGAGCAGCAACAACCGGATCGTCCGAAGGTTTTGCGATTTTTTTCCCTGATGACAACTGTTGCTGCAAATTGTCCATATTTCCCATGGATCTATGCAAATTCCGCAGCATATTACTATTCAACATGTTTTGCGTCACACGTACTGCCACGATCTATTCCCTCCTATTAGAGGCCAACACGGCCCATGCCGTTGATGACTTTGTCCAGAATTTCATCCATGCTTGTCATGACTCGTGCAGATGCGCTGTAGGCATGTTGGTATTTCACCATTTCTGCCATTTCGTCATCGATCGATACACCGGATACAGATTGTCGTTGGTTATCTACCGTACCAACCAGCATCTCGGAGTTCAGTTGATTACGCTCGGCTTCCTGAGCATCTACACCCAGCTGGCTGATCGTGTAGCGGTAGTAGTTATCCAAAGTAGAGCTTTCTGCCAGATCGTTAGGTCCTGTACCCGCAGCAAGAACCTTAAATTTAATAGAAGCAATGGCAAGCGCGCTCTCGTTATTTCCTACTGGCGTACCACCCGCTTCGGGTTTTGCTGCCGCAATCGCATCCAGACTTTTCATGATCTCCGGATTGATCGTGATGCTACCCGCACCTTTTGGATAATCACCGTTAGCAGCGAGAGCGGTCGAATCGACAAAGAACGGAAGTCCTTGGGCACCGCCATTTTTAATATCTGTCAGACTGACACCTTGTCTGTGCAGATCATTGATTTCCTTGGTCAGATTTACAGCCAAAACATCCAGTCGCTTCAGCATATTCGGTACAATCTGGTCGCGGGATTGGAGCACACCTGCCATATACCCAGTCGTAGGGATAAAAGGAGCGCCTCCCAGTGTCATATCGCTAAGTCCAGTAGCAGCATTTTGCTGAGTTGCCACCGGCTGAGAAGTAACCCCTGTGACAAAATCTCGTCCTTCAATGGTTACGTTGACCATGCCTGCTGTGGTTTGTGTGACTCTGGTATCAACCAATTTGGACAGTTTGTCGAGCAGCACATCTCGCTGATCATACAGATCGTTCGGCTGATAGCCGTGCGGTACCACGTTCGAAATTTGATTGTTCAAATTCGCAATTTGCTGTCCGAGCGAGTTGATTTCCATCGCTTTCACGTTGACCACGTTATCCAGGTCTGTGCGAACCTCTTGAATATGATTAGTCAGAGTATTAAATGTATCGGCAACCGCTTTGCTTCGCTCCCGAACAACAGCACGAGCCGACGTGTCAGTAGGGTCTTTGGCAAGGTCTTGCCATGCTTGCCACATTTGGTCCATCACTTTCTGCAAGCCGGTGTCGGATGGCTCGTTCATGATGCCTTCCAGCTTTTCCAATGTCTCAAGCCGTCCATCCCAGTAGCCTTGACGCTTATATTCGTTGCGATACTGGATATCCAAAAACTCTTCACGCAAGCGCTGAATGCTGACAGCTTGTACACCCGTTCCAAGCAGCCCCGGTTCAATGGTTGCATTCATGCCCACATACGGCAACCCAGTGGTCGCCTGCATATTCACCCGCTGCCTCGTATACCCTTCCGTATTCGCATTCGAAATGTTATGTCCAGTCGTATTGAGCGCAGATTGTTGAGCAAACAATCCGCGTTTACTCACTTCTATTCCATGAAAAGTGGAGCGCATGTCGACACCTCTTTACGCTTTTTTGTTGAAAAAAGTTCGGTTCGCTTGTCGATACGTGTCTGTGGTCGGCTTGCCGTAAATGAAGTCGTCCTCTGGCGTATCCGTGATCAGATCAAGCGTCATGTTTACAAATGAAAGGGACTGCTTAAGCAACTGCTGGTTCAACTCATTCGCATCGCGAAGTTCGATGACAATCCGGCTAAGCTCGTTGCGATAGGATGTGAGCCGCAGTTTCTCTTCCGCACTGGTCGTCAACTTGATCAGCTCAGCCAGCGTGCCTTCTTGCAGGGACAAGCCCTTTACAGCAGTCAGCTCTCTTACCGCATTCACACGGGCTGTCTCTACTGCCGTGACACCCTTGACCAGCTTTTGTTCCTGGTGGGTAATTGCCACCAGCTCATCCACATCCCCTTTTACCAGCACATCCTTCTTTTGCATGGCTAAGGTATACAAGGCTTTGTGCAATTGGATCAAATTGTCGAGCAGATCGTAGAGTGTTTGCATAGTTTCAAGTTCTCCTCATCTTCCCTAGAGAAGTTGGTTACAGAGGATGCTCCAAAATCCTGGGAACATCCTCCCTTATAGCTTTTTCCAAAAGGACAAGAGCTTCTCGGCAATCTTTTCACTGGAGACGCGATAGCTTCCTTCCTCCACTTGCTTTTTCAGTTGATCCACTTTTTCTCTGCGTTGCGGAGAATTCGGATCTTCTACCTGCCTTTGCATTTCCAATGCCTCTGTAGAAATGTCTACTTTGTCCTTCCCCATTGGGATTTTGCCGCTCTTTCCTACTTGGGTATTCCCCGACTTGTTATAAGCATTGATCATCCCTATACGGTTGGGCTCGTTAATGCGCATATGATAACCATCCTCTCAAACCACCGGACATTTTTATTGGTTACTGGCTGTCTGCTCGACCCGCTTGACTACTACTTACCGTTCATCAAAATATAAAAAAGCCGATGATACCTTCTAGTAGTATCATCGGCAAATTCGCTCTCCACGATTAGTTATTTTGAGCAAAACTATTCGTCACTATTCTGCTTTCTTCGATATGCAGCCGCCTCAGCCAAGCGAACACGGCTGTCCTCTTCCAATCGCTGCTCTACGTCAAGCTGCTGATTGATTTCGTGCTTCAATCCCTTCATGCATGAATCGCACATATTGCCTGTCCGAATCATAAAGCCACAAACCTCACACGGGTAGCCAAGGTTCGGGTTTCCCTCCATGGAGATGCGACCTTCTTTAATGAATTTAGTAATCTGCTTTACGCTCACGCCAGTTTCTTCGCTCACAACGTGAATATTTGATCCGCGATTTTCACGTTTACGCAGAAATTTGGCACATTTCTCATATTCTTGTTCCACTTGTTGACTGCACTTGGGGCAAATGTCGCGGACTACTTGTACAAAAAGAGTATCACACCGCGAGCAGTTTGCGAGTTTACCCAGAGACATAACCGACAACCCCTTTGCTCATTCGGAAAGTTCGCACCGATTCCAGACTGTTGTTTGCTTCCATGATAACGCAATTTTACCAACCTGGCTATCGGTATATTGTCAAGGAGTAAATTTCACAAACTGCTCTCAAATGTGCTCGCAAAACACTTGCGCATGATCGAAGTGTCGATCCTGTTGTAAAAATATCGTCCACAAGCAAGATCTTATAGGGCTTCTCACATGTTCCAAACGAGATCGATACACTCCGATCTCCAGCCCAGGCAAATGCTTCGCGCATGCTTTCCTGACGTGCCGTACGTCCTCCTTGTTTACTTAGCTTGGCGGTTTCTTTTGTTCGCTGTAGAAGTGGTTGCACAGGAACGCCGACCGCTTTACTAAGCCCAGCTGCCAGAAGATCGACCTGATTAAAGCCACGTTCAAGCAAACGATTGCTATGTAGAGGTACTGTGGTAATGCAAGCAAACGATGAGGGGTCATGGTAACGAAAAAAGGTAATGGCAAGGAGCGCTCCATAAAAGGATGCCAGCCGTTCATCTCCGCGATATTTGTATAATCCCAATAAACTCTTGCCCCACTCATTATAATGCAGCAGACTACGGTTACTCACGAGCGTCTCCTCGCCAACTTGCTTACAATCATGACAGAACGCGCCTGTAGCTATGCCATCCTCCAGCTCTCGTCCGCACCTCTGGCAAATAGGACCCTCGATCACCGGAAGTGCATCCAGGCATCCTGCACAGATTGGGAGTCCCGCTAACAACCGATAAACAATCGGATAGCGCGCTTGATTACATAGCTGACGCGCCCAGCTTCGTACACTTGCTTCTCTGAGGGATGATGCAATACGATTGCCACAGCTTACACAGGATTTTGTCCTCAATTCCTCCCCTCCTGCGCTCGCAGCTTTTGTGCAAGCTGATTCATCCGACAAATCTGTTTCACGGCAGCCTTGGGGGCATTCGCTCGGTCAGCCTGTAAAAACAATACCGTTCCTGTCGTATCATCTATCGACCGTCCTACACGTCCAGCTATTTGTACAAGTGACGCCTCGTCAAAAACAGGAGCCTCAGCACCTAATACCACAACATCACTTCGGGGGATGGTGACTCCGCGTTCCAAAATAGTCGTTGTCACCATGAGCGTATATTGCCTATCGCGAAATGCCTGGACCTTTTCCTCCCGCAGCGTATCTGCCGCATGGACTCCAGCCATTTGCGGTGCATGCGCGGGGAGTAGCTGCTGTATGTAAGCAAGAACTTTTTCCACGTCATCGATCCGGGGAACGAAGAGAAAAACTTGACGTCCATTATCTAGCGAGCTGCGCACCATTTCAACGAGCTGAGCAATCGGTCGATTCGATTGAACGCGCTTATGCAGCCCCTGTACAGTTTTGACATCCGGTACCGGCAGCATGGAACCGTGATAACGACCTGGCAACAAAACGTGAGATGCTGATAGTAACGGAGTGCCCGATGTCCGAATAAAGAGACCACCTTTGCTTGGAATCAGGCGCTTCTGCAAATAACGCGGAGGTGTCGCGCTCAAATAAAGCACCTTGCCCCCATTCTTCACAGCTCTGGCGACTGCCCGATACAGTACCCGATTGTTGTGATACGGAAAAGCGTCTGCTTCATCAAGCACGACAAGCGGAAATCTGCGATAGTAACGCATGACTTGATGGGTTGTCGCAATCGTAATATCGCTGTCATCCCATTTTTGTGCGCTCGATCCATGCACGGCAATTACACGAGCGTTTGGAAAAACCTTTTGTATACGAGGCGCAAGCTCCAGTACAACATCTTTTCTTGGAGTAGCAATCAGCACCCTGCCACCAGCTGACAATGCCTCCGCTATCGACGGAAACAATAGCTCAGTTTTCCCTGCTCCGCAGACTGCCCAGATTAAAAACTCATTCAACCCTGGACGCGGGCTTGCTACGAATCGACGTGCCTGCTCTGCTGCTCTAGCCTGATCTTTTGAATAGCTGCCCGTCCACTGCAGACGGGCAACATCACGCACCTGCTCACTCCTCTTGTTCACAGACGAAACAACCGACGGAGCAGGTACCAATACATAAGGAGTGCAGCACTTGCTTCTCCCCATCCCAAGACATACCGTACAATACGCGCAGCCTTGCCCGCAGCTATGACAAACCGTCAGCTCCAGATCCCCGCTTCCGCTCCCACAGCGCTCACAATTCAACTCCAGCCTATTTCGCCACCAGCCTTTTTTCATGGACAGACGTATCCCCGGCTGCCACTCTGCCTTTCCAGCTAAAACCATTTTCTGCAATACGGCTGTACAGTCTTGATCTGCCAGTCCTCTTTTTTGCAGCAGCGTCCCTACTTCTTCCCATAAGAGCGATCGTCCTGCGAGTGCTTGCGCATAGGTCGCGGACGACAAATTACCAGTACATTCGCCAATCTCATCGACAGAATTGCCATATTCCTGCGAAGGATGGTCACTCGCCTCCCACTCAAACCATTCTTTCCCGGACGACTCTCTTCCCGTTGCCTCACGTTTATATAAATGACTCACATCACGTACATATCCATTGATCATCTGTTTTAAATTCGCCAGTGCCTTGTCAGTGAAACTCTTTCCTGTCCCAGATAAGCCCTGCAAATGAGTGTTAATCATTTCTCTCAAGGAAAAAACCAGCGCCAAAGAAGGGCTTTTCCCCATTACGTGCAGCTGACATCCTTCTCGGTCACGCCAATACATCAGATCGACCTCAAAGCAGGGAGTAACATACGCCTGTATCGACATCTTCCCTTGTTTGAGATAGAGCAAATAGTCACGCATGCGATCACTCCCGTTCCTCTTGCTTGTTCTCAGTTTGCAAAAAGATAACGGTACCGTGCAAGAAAAGAAAAAAGAGGCACATGGCCTCTTAAACAGTAAACCGAACAAAAAAGATCGTTCCGGTATGATCCGTTTTCACTTCAATTTCGGCATGGTGCCGATCAGCTACACTGTAGCATATGGCAAGTCCCAAGCCTGTTCCCGTCTCTTTCGTTGTGAAAAAAGGCGTTCCGATCTTTTGGATGAGCTCTGGCTTGATACCCGTTCCTTGATCCCAAACCTCCAATACGACCTTTTGATTTTCAGTATGCGTTTTGATCGACAAACGACCACCGGCGGACATTGCTTCCAAGCCGTTTAAGGCAAGATTCAAGATCATTTGCCGAATTTCTTTTTCATCCATAGCGAGCGGCGGACAATCCCCCAGCTCCAAACTAATATATTTATCAGAGAGCAGCGCCTCTGCTTGTATCAACGGAAACAGTGATTCAATAATCGCATTCAAGTCTTGTATCTGCTTGTCATTTACTTTGTTTTTTGCAAGAGTAAGAAACTCTGTAATAATGGCATTGGCACGATCCAGCTCATTGAGCATCAAATCAATGTATTGCAGTGGATTATGGGGAGTGTGATTGGACAGCTGTAAAAAGCCGCGGACGGTTGTCATCGGGTTGCGAATCTCATGCGCAATCCCAGCTGCCATCTCTCCAATTAGATTCAACCGGTCCAGTCGAATCATTTCACTTTCCAATCGAACACGATCGGTGATATCCGTAATGAAGCACAGGACACACGTTTCCCCTTCGATATAAATAATTTTTGTCGACAACAATCCTTCGCGTGTTTCACCCGATTTGGTGACATAGCTAATTTTGGCATTGTGCACAGGCTTCTGCAAATCAAACGAAAACCCCTGTGCCACTTCCTTATCCGAAGCAGCAGTTATTTGCAAAATATCAAAAGCTTTGCCTTTTATCTCGCTATACTCATATCCGGAAAAACCGAGCCAGCCTGGATTCACATCAATGTATCGGCCATCCTCCAACGATAAGATCGAGATTAGACAGGGAGACGATTCAAAAATGATTCGAAAGCGTTCTTTGGACAAATGAAGGTCATTTCGGAGTTGCTGTTTACGCTCCTCCTCCAGCTGCTTTCTCTCGGTAATATCGCGGATGGAGCAGACATAAATGTTCTGATCCTCAATGCTTGCATCCCCAATTTGAGCCTCAACAGGAAACACGCTGCTATCTCTACGAACAGCCTCTGTTTCTATCAGGTTCGATTCAAGCGGGCACGGGTCCCCACGCTTTAACTCGGGCAATAGCTTTGCAACCGACTCACCGATTAACTCCTCAGGCATATAGCCAAACATTTTTTCAGCAGCGTAATTTGCCGATAAAATGAATCCATGCTCATCAAAAGTGACAATCGTATCTTTTAGCGTTTCACTGATCACCCGGGCCAACGCCTCTGATTTCCTCAGATCAAAGGTAACACGGTCCAGCCTCTGATGTACTTTCTCCAGCTCCCGCTCTCCCTCAAGCAGCATGCGCTCATGATTCTGGTAAATCCGCACGAACTCTTCCACTTTTTTTTGCAGCGCTTCTGGTTGAAACGGCTTAAAAATATAATCGATTGCCCCAACACTGTAACCGTGGAAAACATGCTCCGCTTCTTGACTAATAGCGGTAATAAAGAGGATCGGAATATGACGTGATTTCTCCCTAGCCTTGATCAGCTTCGCCGTTTCGAAGCCGTTTAAGCCTGGCATTTGTACATCCAGCAAAATAGCCGCAAAGTCTTGCTTTAGAACAAACTTCAGAGCCTCTTCTCCAGAATGGGCACAAACCAAATGATATTTCGGAGAGGTAAGCACTGCTTCCAGTGCCAACAGATTTTCAGCGCGATCATCAACGAGTAATATACTTACTTTCTGTTCAGGGACTTCCACTAGCGACGTATCATTTGATTTTTCTGTAGATTTTTTCTGTGCAGTCAAATTCCTGGTAGTAGTTCGCATGGCTAGTATACTTTACCCCCTCTCTATTACCCAAACCGAGAAAGCCTGATAACACGAGACTTTCGTAAAGCAGACTATGGACATGATCCTGCAATAATTTATTGAAATAAATCATTACATTTCTACAAATGATGACATGAAAATCGTTAAAAGAATGATCAGTCACTAAATTATGTTGGGCAAACACGATGTTTTCACGTAAGTATGGTTGAAAAATGACGTTTTCGACCGTAGCCGTATAGTATTCGGAAAATGCCCGCTTCCCTCCCGCTTGCAAATAGTTTTTGGTATACATCTGCATGCGATCCAGAGGGAAAATTCCTTGCTTGGCTAAGTCAACCATCCTCTCGTTCATATCAGTAGCGTATATTTTGGTTTTTTCATACAAGCCTTCTTCTTTCAAAAGAATCGCCATCGAATATACTTCTTCCCCTGATGAGCAGCCCACGTGCCAGATTCGAATGGAAGAGAATTCTTTCAGCAGTGGAATAATTTTCGTACGAAAGGCGAGAAAAAAAGGTGGGTCCCTAAACATCTCCGTCACATTGATCGATAAATCATCGAGCAGACTTTTCATGGCGCCAGGCTCATGCAATAACTTTTCCTGCAGCCCGGATATGCTTCTTACCTTTTCTGCCCGGATACGATGCCAGACTCTGCGCTGAAGAAATGGTTCAGCATAGTTTCTAAAATCAAATCCGTAAAAGCGATAAATCGCTTCCAGCAAAAGAGTCATCTCGATCTTCTCCAGCTCCAGATGCTCCTGTGTCTTGATGTCTGCCATCAGGCCAGTCCCACCTATCTGTAAAGCCATACCCTCATCAAAGAGAACAGCTGCTCCAAATTTACAGGCTTGCTAATATAATCCGATGCGCCTGCTTCTATGCATTGCTCCCTGTCATGCTTCATGGCTTTGGCGGTCAGGGCGATAATCGGCAATGTCTGATACTCCGGGTTTTGACGTATGTTTCGCATCGCCTCAAACCCATCCATCTCAGGCATCATAATATCCATCAGGATTAAATCAATGTCTGGATTACTCATTAATACATCGATGGCTTCCCGTCCATTTTCAGCAAAAACTACCTTCATGTGGTGCCCTTCGATTGCAGTCGTTAGCGCAAATACATTGCGCATATCATCGTCTACGATCAGTATTTTCTTCCCTACCAGTAGTTCTTCTGCCGGCCCCACCTGCGGAATCGATCGAACAGCCTCCTCGTTATAATCGACGCTGGCAGCAACCTCCTTCTCGGCGGACATTGCCTCTGATTGACGACCAGGCAAATAAAGAGTAAAGGTACTTCCCATTCCCTCCTCACTCTCAATGCCAATATGCCCGCCTAATCGTTCAGCGATCTTCCGACTAATCGATAGTCCAAGACCGGTTCCACCATATTTTCTACTCGTGGTTCCATCTGCTTGTTTAAACTCTTCAAAAATGATTTCCTGATTTTCTTTGGAGACGCCAATCCCTGTATCCATAACCGAAAAAGTAATAATCATGTCGTCCTGAATACCAGCTATTTTTTCTTTTGCGATTCCAATATGTAGGGAGACGCTTCCCTTCTCAGTGAATTTAAAAGCATTCGATAACAGGTTTTTCAAAATCTGCTGCAATCTCCGCTCATCGGTCCAAATCATTTTCGGCAGACCCACAGTAATTTCAACCGTAAACTGAAGACCTTTTTGCCGAGCTACAGGCATGAACTGCTTTTCCACCAACGTCTTCACTGAATGGAGGTTTACGTCCTCTGGATTCACTTCATCATTGCCTGATTCGATTTTTGCCAAGTCTAAAATATCGTTAATTAAATGCAGCAGATCATTACCTGCTGAATGAATCGTATTGGCATACTCCACTTGCTTCGGCATCAGATTTTTTTCGTTGTTCTCAGCAAGCATTTGAGCGAGGATCAATAAGCTATTCAACGGTGTACGCAGCTCATGAGACATATTCGCCAGAAATTCTGATTTATACTGAGAGCTAATCGCCAGCTGCTGCGCTTTTTCCTCCAGAATCAGCCGCGTTTTTTCCAGCTCGGCTGTCTTTTGCTCCGAGTTCTCATATTGTTCTTCGAGCTTTTCGTTAATCGTCCGCAGCTCCTCCTGTTGAAGCTGGAGCTCTTCGGATTGGCTCTGTAATTCTTCCGTCAACGCCTGCGATTCTTGAAGCAATTTTTCAACCTGCATACGGCTGATGATACTATTGATCGTGATTCCAAGGCTGCTCATCACTTCATCCAATAACATTTGCTGTAGGGGGGTAAATTCAGTAAAAGATGCTAATTCAACTACAGCCAGCACTTCGCCCTCAAAATCAGCAGGAAGCAGCAGGATCATTTTGGGCGACGAAAGGCCGATGCCGGATGCAATCTTTATGTAATCATCAGGGATTTGGGTTAGGCTAATTTCCCGATTTTCCAAGGCGCACTGACCAACAAGCCCTTCCCCTAAACGAAACTCGTCCCCAAATTCAATATAGCTATCAGCATACGCAGCCAGCTTGCGGAGTCTGGTTGCTTCGCCTTTGCCCTCTTTCCTGTAAAAGACACCGTAGCTCGCACCGACCATAGGGGTCACCTTCGTAATAAACAGGTGTGCCAGCTCCTGCAGGCTTTCCATTCCCGCATACATCGTAGCCATTTCTGCCACTTGCGTCTTTAACCAGCTTTGATTCTCAGCAGTATCACTAAACTCCTTTACCTTCTGAATATGGTCCTCCAATGCTTTCGCCATATGGTTGTAAGCGCTGGATATAGCACCGATCTCATCCTCCGCGTTCACCTGTAGCCGCGGCAGCTTGTCTGTTTCGTAGTCAGCGACTTCCGTCATGACAGCGGTGACCCGGTTGAGACTGCCTGTTAAGCTCCTTACTACCCAGATGGTAACCCCAATGCCCATCAGGACACCTAGCACAACGTAAATATAAGTCATTTTAACCGCTAGCTCGTAGCCGTTTCTCGATTGGTCGAGCTCGTCCATCATTGCTTGCTCTTCCGTTTTCTTCAGCTTATCGATAAGCTCAAACATTCGTTCGCGAATCTCTCTGCTCTCGTACCAATACAAGCGATTGGCTTCCTCTTCTTTACCAGCCTCTCGCAACACTTCAATTTCGTATTGATTATTCTGATAAATATCACCGAAGCCTCGCAGCTTTTGAATCAAATCTCGCGTCTTCCCCTCATTTTCCAATCCACGCAGATCTTCCAATGCTTGTTTCAAGCTAGCGTTGTTCTGCGTAATGTTCGCTTCAAATATCGGCAGCAGTTCGGAGGGGGGATTGGCAAGCAAGCCTCGCGAATCCCGGCTAATACTATTTAGCTCCTGATAGATAATATTGACCAGCCTTACCTTTTCATAGCGTTCCTGAACGACCCGATTTAAATTGTGATTCAACTGATTGAGCATACTCATCATCATTGACACGAGAATAATACAAAGGACAATAATCAGACCAAAACCTACGTACAGTCTCGTTTTGAATTTCACGTATGACTTCCCCTCGATTCATGCTTAATCGGGACTGTTTTTGGGAGCTGTATATTCTTAGGAAAATCATAGTCGAAGATGAAAGAGGATTTCAATATGTATGGATCTAAAATTCAGAAAATATTTTCCACTTAGAAAACTAGACATTCAGGTCATCTATTCCAAAAAAATAAGGAACGCTATTGGCGCTCCTTATTTTTCATGCTGACGTAAATCAATTGTTACAATGGTTCCCGCTGCTACGCCTTCCTGCCAATCCATCAAATGACAATGCGGATAGCGGTCCAAAACGGTACATATTTGAGGCGTGTCATCCAGAGACCCCTCATCTATTAACGTAATACGGATGGGCTTACCACTCCAGTAGGAACGAAACAGCAGTTTTCGAACGGCTTGTTCCAGTACCTGCTCCGAATCCCGCAGCAGCAGCCGGTAATGTACAGACGGCAGTTCGGCGACCCCATTCATCTGCCGAATCCAGCTCTCAGCTATCATCATGAGTAAAGAGGAGCAGCCAAATGCCGCCAATAGCCATACAACCAGTTCTTCCATCACGGTCATACCTCCTCCACTAACAAGGTATGCCGCATAGCTTGAACAAGGTCACTTTTTGACGGCTGCCTACAGTTTCACCCAACCGTTTTTAATCGAAATAACAACTGCCTGTGTGCGGTCTTGCACATTTAATTTTTGCAAAATGCTGCTGACGTGGTTTTTAACCGTTTTCTCACTGATAAACAAAAACTCACCAATTGCACGATTGCTTTTTCCTTCTGCCATGAGCTGCAGTACTTCACGCTCGCGCCTGGTTAATGATTCAATCACTTTTGGATCAATTGCTTGCGATTCATCTACAGAAAAGCTGCGTTCTGTCGATCCCTCTTGCTCACTCAAGCGACGGAATTCCTCGATCAGCTTGCCCGTCACCTTGGGATGTATGTACGCACCACCACTTGCTACTACGCGAACGGCATCCACCAAGTCACTCGTACCCATTTCTTTTAGCAGGTAACCAGATGCACCGGAGCGCAGCGTACGATAAACGTAGCCCTCATCGTCATGAATAGACAGCATAATGACACGAGTAGTCGGACTTACACTAATTACACTCTCAGCAGCAGAAACACCATTAATATTAGGCATGTTGATGTCCATGAGCAGAACATCTGGCTTATGCTCCTCTGCCAGTAATGCTGCCTCGCCTCCATCCGCACCTTCTCCAACGACCTTGAAATCCTCTTCCATTTCCAGAATACGCTTTACGCCTTCACGGAACAATTGATGGTCGTCTACAATTACGATACGGAGCTCTTGCTGTCTTTTATCCATGGTTCATCCCCCTGTGTACATTCTATGTAATTTCACATTTTCAGCGGTATTTGGAATATCACTTTTGTTCCATCACCTGGTGCCGATTGCAATTCTACAGAGCCCTCCAATAACTGAACACGCTCCCTCATGCCAAGCAGACCGAATGAATTGCCATTTGCCATCCGCTTTTCGAGATCGAATCCAACACCGTCGTCTTTTACCACGAGACTCAGTGATTCCTGTAAAAACTCTAGCTTTACTTGTACGTTAGTGGCCTTTGCATGCTTTTCCACATTATTCAGGCACTCCTGAACCATACGAAAAATAGCGGCTTTTACGGAGCTGCGCAAAGGAGGCTCTGTACCAAATATTACCAGATCAATAGAGGAAGCGATACGTTCTTCGCATGTTCGAATATATTTTTGCAAAGTAGGCACCAAACCGAGATCATCCAATGCCATCGGACGCAAATCGAAAATTATCCTTCTGACATCTGCCAAGCTCATTCGGACCATTTCCTTCAGTTCAGTCAGCTCCATCTGCGCTTCTAGAATCCGCTCATTCTTCAGCATTTTTTCGACGATTTCCGAGCGCAGGACGACATTCGCCATCGACTGTGCCGGGCCATCGTGAATTTCCCGAGCTACACGCTTACGCTCTTCTTCCTGAGCCTGGATGACTTTTAACCCCATGAGTTGGTGCTGCTTGGCTGACTCCAAAGCCTCGCCAATTTTGCTCAAGTCTCCTGTCAGATAGCCAAGCACTACCCCCATTTGCGAGACTAGCTTCTCAGCTCTGACGATTGTTTCCTCCAGCGTCCGCAATTGGCGCTCCAGGTCATTGCGTCTTCGCTTCAGGTTATTTTCGCGCTCGCGATAAATGGACAGCTCCACTTGGATACGGCTCGCCTCTTCATACGCAATCCGAATGTCTTCCTCGGTATACATATGAAAATTTCGGCTCACCAATACGAGCCTGTTGCGCGACTTTTGGTACGCCAGCTCCAATGCATCTACCTTCTGTATGACCTTGGAAATTTCCTGGCGCAGCTCGTGCAAATCAAGCTTCAGCGAGTTTCCTTGCTGCCTTGCGTTTTCTGCTATATCAAATATTTGGGTTTTACTTGTCTCAACTGTTTCGATCGTCCGCTTGATCACCCCATCGAGCACGCTGATGTCTATCGCTTTGTTCATGATTGCTCTCCTTCAAACTCATTTTTCGCTTTCGTGAACAACTGATGGAGGCTGGCCTCATCCACATCTCGTACCCCGACGCCATTTCGCGGGATGGCAAACGGATTGGTTCCACGTTTTACTATTCCTGGTGTGGATGTAAACACATACTCATAACCGGCTTGTCGTGCCGTTTCCAGCACAATATCGTTCGTATAGCCAAATGGCAAGGAGAGTGCTTTCACATCGTAACCAATCCACGATCCAAGACCTACTCGTGACATAACGAAATCAACATAGAGTCGATTCCTATACTCCTTTTCAACTTCCAATCGGTTTAGATCTTTCAGATAGACAGGGGCCGTCCCTGGTCCAAGATCGCCCCATTTGTTGCTCTCTTCCTCTTCGTGCAAGCTGTACGTATGAGAGGCAACATCAGCCAGTCCAGAGGCTATCATTTCATTTACTTGTTGACGCGACAGTGGCGTCGTCATGTTTACTCGCTTTCGTTCTGCTACATCTCGTATCCTGCCTGCAATGGCAAAATTGACAGATGGAAAACCGTATTCACGCATAATCGGAAACGCTTCTGTATAGTAACTCTCATATCCGTCATCAAATGTAATGAGTACTGCATTCTCCGTTGGCAAGGTCCCCGTCTGAACAAATTGCACAAACTCTGCAAGCGATATAGGATGTAGATCATTTTCATGCAGAAACGCCATGTGCCTCGCAAATAGTTCTGGCGATATGACGTATCTCTGATCGGTTTGATCAGTCACATGATGATACGTTAATACGACAACCTGATTTTTGTACCACTTTTTCGGGACTGCAGTTGCTTTTTGGATTGCTGTGACGTTTGGCTCAGCATTCTGTGCGCCACTTATGTAGTTAGACGTATCAACTTGGGGAAAAGGTTGCAGTTTTTGTGCATTCTTTTTTACCAAATCCGATTCTCCCAGTAATCCACCAGCCACAATAAGTAACAAAAAGGTTACAAACACGATCAGGAAGAGCCTTCTTTTCGGCAAAAAAACCCCTCCTCACTTCCCATTTTAGGAGATTCGACATAACCCTACAAATTCCTTTGTTCACCCCACCCCAATAACTCCCAACGATTTTGATTTCCACAGAAAAAAGAGCCTAGTAACAGTACTAGGCTCTTTCACTACCGTTCTTATTTTGCCAGTTGTGCTGCTTCTTGCTTCAGCACTTCCGCTTTGTCTGTTTGCTCCCAAGGAACATTCAGGTCGTTACGTCCAAAGTGGCCATAAGCAGCTGTTTGTTTGTAGATAGGACGACGCAGGTCAAGCTGTTTAATGATACCAGCAGGACGCAAATCGAAGTTTTTACGAACCAGTTTCACCAGATCTTCTTCGGAAATGGTTCCTGTACCAAACGTATCTACAGCGATCGAAACTGGTTGAGCTACACCGATCGCGTAAGCTACTTGAACTTCGCACTTGTCAGCCAGTCCTGCAGCCACGATGTTTTTCGCTACATAACGAGCAGCATATGCGCCGGAACGGTCCACTTTGGTTGGATCTTTACCGGAGAATGCACCGCCGCCATGACGAGCATAACCACCGTACGTATCTACGATAATTTTACGGCCAGTCAAACCAGCATCCCCTTGTGGTCCACCGATTACGAAACGGCCAGTTGGGTTGATGAAGTATTTGGTTTCAGCATCCAACAGCTCAGCAGGAACTACTGGCTTAATTACGTGCTCAACCAAGTCTTTTTGGATTTGCTCCAAAGTAGTTTCAGGAGCATGTTGCGTAGAAATAACGATGGTATCGATACGAACTGGCTTGTCACCATCGTACTCAACTGTTACTTGTGTTTTACCATCTGGACGCAGGTAAGCCAGTGTGCCATTTTTGCGCACTTCTGTCAGACGGCGAGCCAGTTGGTGAGACATGCTGATTGGAAGTGGCATCAGCTCAGGTGTTTCGTTGCAAGCAAAGCCAAACATCAGACCTTGGTCACCAGCACCGATTGCTTCGATTTCAGCGTCAGTCATTTTGCCTTCGCGCGCTTCCAGAGCTTGGTCAACACCAAGAGCGATGTCAGCGGATTGTTCGCCGATAGCAGTGATTACACCGCAAGTATCTGCGTCAAAACCAAATTTAGCACGATCATACCCAATCTCACGGATTGTTTCACGAACCAATTTTTGAATATCAACGTACGTGTTTGTAGTGATTTCACCAGCTACGAGCACCAAACCAGTTGTTACGGATGTTTCGCAAGCTACACGAGCGTTTGGATCTTTAGACAGAATCGCATCAAGGATAGAGTCGGAGATTTGGTCACAAATCTTATCCGGATGCCCTTCAGTTACGGATTCAGATGTAAAGAGACGACGACCTTTTTGCAAAGCCATGAGAAAAATACCTCCTTTGACCTCATACAAATAGTGTGGTAGCCGAGACAGGATTTTATCGACGTAAACGCAATAAAAAAAACCTTTTCCGCGTTTTTGGAGGAAAAGGTTTGAGCGCTTTATGCTTCCTTCATCCTCTTATCGGCCAGAACAGATGTCCGTTCTGCTGGTTAGCACCGCTCTAGTCGGTTGCCGGGTTTCATCGGGCCAGTCCCTCCGCCTGCTCTGGATAAGAGTATCCATTACGGAATATAGAATAATTGTTTTTTCCTATGGTGTCAATAGACACATTTGGTAAAGGGCGTATTCGTTTGCTTGCGCGATTATAATTTGTACGCTTTTGAAATGAGGACAACGACTTCAGCCCTGGTCGCGATACCCTGTGGCTTAAACGTCGCTCCATATCCATTTATCCATTTTCTTGAAGATAGTGCTTCAATCGATGAGAACGCCCAGTGGTTTGTTGGAACATCCCGAAAGGAAGAAGTACTTGGCGCAAACAGGAAAACCTTTTGAGCTCGCGCAATCATAGCCGCCATTTCTGCACGAGAGATGGCTTGGTCGGGTCTCATACGATTATTTGGGTATCCCCTCAAAATGCCTTGCTGATAAGCTAGTCCCAAATTGTTATACGCCCAGTGACTTTTTGGCATATCGCTGAAAGAGGCACTGCCTCTATAGGTACTGCCCACAGATTGTCCACTCGCTCTCATCGCTTGAATGAGCATGGTCGCAAATTGAGCCCGCGTCACTGCCTGATTCGGCTTGAATGTCGCATCATCAAAGCCCTTGACGATACCTCTTCCACTCAGTTTCACAATCTCCGAGCGCGCCCAATGGTCGGAAATATCGCGATATCCTGCGACAAGCACCTGCTGGGTGACCGTCAAGCGATACAAATCATAGCGGAAAGGTACTCCACTATTTAAACGGATATAATATTTGCCTGGCTGCAGTCGCAGGCCAATAATTTCTCTTCCCTGGTCTGAGAGCTCCGCCACTTCATTCGTGCTGGCCAGCGCGTAATTGAGGTTTTTCTCACTGTAGAGGGCGAGTCTGACACCACTTGAGACGGGAATGAAGGGAGCACGAATACTAACGAAGGATTCGGCATTGACCCTAAATTGGAACCAGTCTGAATCCGCTGTCGTTGGAAAATTCCCTGTCATCAAGGTTCCACCTGCAAGCGGGGATGCTTGAAGATACGTATCATTCGGTTCATTTGGATCTTTCTTAATCGGAGTAAAGCCCAGGTCCAAACGATATTCCCCATTCACCGCATTTTGCTCATACTCGCTGATGCGGATCAAATACTTGCCAGGTGACACTTCTTTTCTGACATGCTCAGACGGGTCATCACGCGTGCCATTATCATAAGGAGAATCCCAGACTGTGTTTTTCCCTTGACTCTGTTTTCCGATCGCGAGCAAAATGTCCATCCGTTTATTATCAGGAGTAATACTTACGTCCATTTGACCGTATTCCCGCACATAATAAGAGAACCAGTCCTGGTCTCCTTCATAATGAAAGTTACCTGTAACGCTAATTTGATTTCCTACAAGCGGTCTTGCAGTTGCTTCTGTATCATTCGGTTCGTTGCGATCCGGGTTGATGTTGAAGCGGCTGGTTAAAACATAAGTAAATGCGTTCACTCCTGCTGTACGTAATAGGCGTATATACATGCGTCCAGCTTTTGCTGGTACCGTAACGGTATCCCCATTCCCAAAATACTCCGTGATGGGCTCCCGATTCTCTGTATAAAAAGTCGCCGCCATCGCCGAGCTTACACCAGAATTTATCGTTGAAGTAAAATTTACTTTTCCATCATAGGGGATATCCATTCGAAACCAATCAACGGTATCGTTCGGTCCAAGATTCCCCCGTATTTGGGACTCGATCGGAAATGCCTTGGCTGTTGACTTGGTGTTGTTTGGCTCCAAAAAATCCATGGACATTGGTGTGCGTACTGCCTTGTTTACATCTAGCAAGCCATATCCTGTTGTTCGATCCCATCCAGGCTCTCCAAGATTCGTAGCTGTCTGATAGAGCAGCATTCTGACATCCAAAGGACTCATTTTCGGATTTCTAGCAAGAATTAGAGCAGCAGCACCTGCAACTTGAGGCGCAGCTGCTGAGGTCCCACTAAATGGACCGTATTTCCCGCCCAGCTTGGTTGTATACACATTAAAGCCTGGAGCCACTAGACTAAGCTCAGGTCCAGAATTCGACTCATTGAGTGGCTGATTATTGTTTTTTACTGCTCCTACCGCTACAACAGTTGGATACGCGGCCGGAAAGGCAACCCGATCGGCTTCATTCCCGCTTGCTGCAACGATGATTGCTCCGCTTTGTTCGGCGCGATTAACAGCAGAAACTAGCCCCCGCGAGTAGGACATGCTACTAACAGACATCACGATGATTTTTGCTCCTCGATCAAGAGCGGTATTTATTCCTTTTGTAATCAAATCAACGTCTGCACTGCCCTTTTTGTCTAACACCTTGATTGGAAGAATCCGAGCATTCCATAATACCCCTGATACGCCTATACCATTGTTCCCTTTGGCTGCCAGGATACCTGCGACTGCTGTTCCATGTCCATTATCATCCTGTGCACTTCTACCCGGATTGACCAAATTAATCCCGGGCAGCAGATTCTCCTTCAGATCTGGGTGATTGTAATCAGCTCCCGAATCCAATACAGCAATCACAATCGATTCGTTGCTGTTAACTGCTGACCATGCTTTTAACGCGTTGATCTGCGTTAGATGGAGCTGATTCCCTAAATAGGGATCATTAGCCAATCCTGAGGCAAAAATAGGCTTCACATTGGTCACTGTCATGGTAATGACCAACACCATTGCAAACGTTACTTGTATCGTTTTCCTCATTAAAAACAGTCCTTCCTTCTCTCTCCTGCTTTAACCCGCAGACTAAAGGAATTCAGGTATTTGACTTCTTGTCCTAGCATAGCGGATGAAAAGGGGCACGCGCAACCCCAATCATCCAATTTTTGGAATGTTCCAATAGTAAAACATCCCTTTTCACCATCGGCAAAAAGGGATGTTCATTTATTGCAGCAAACCTTTGTTATCATCCAAATCTGGTGCTACGAATGTCGCCGCTTTTTTTCTCGGCTGAGCTTCTGGGATATAAGCAGTCAGATCGGCTATGTCAACCTCTTGTTGTTTCATCGAGGATGCTGGAATGTCAAAAGCCCACACTCGATGGCTATTTGCCTCTACCTTCATGTTTTGGAGGGTGTAGTGCACACGCGCTACAGTTTGCCCTGCTTTATCATGAACAATAATCGGTACTTCTGTGAACTCCAGACGTTTTTCCAAACCATTGCGGAAAACTACAACGACTTTGAGTCCGTTGTCTTCGCCTGTTTTTATCTCAAGTACCTGCAGGTCTACTTCACCCTCTTTGACTGGTGTTTCTTCTGCTGCCTTTTTCATGTAATGCTCATTCTCACTAACAGACAATCCCATATTCAATTCCTGATTGTCTTCGGCTTTGTTTGCTTGCGTTTTGTGGTAAGCCAAAGTTAACGGAATTTCTTTATCTGGCATCTGACTGAACTCATCCCAACGGAACAGAAACTCAACAGGCCGGCTGGACATATCTCCAATCGGACCGGTAGCCATCAGATCAAACGATTTATTCGCTACTACTTCTCCGTCTGCAGTAACAAGCATCAACGGGAGCTTTTGCAAAAGAATACTTCGATCTGTCGAATTGCGAATGAATGTGAGGACGAGATAGCCTTCATTCGTCACCTGTGTGTAGAAAGGAAAGATGCCTAGCTCATCTCGAACGACAGGCGGCAATTCATCATGGACGTATTGCAACAGCTCTTGCTCTGCATCATCTAGCTGCTGATCCCAAGGTCCATTCATGAGCAAGAACAATTCCTTGGATTCCACTCGATTGGCCGACTGTTCAGGCTGGTCAATCCCGGAAACTCCCAGGTAAAGCTCTTTATGCAAATGCTCGTGTATATCTTCTCTGACTTGTTCCAGACTTTCTTTGGAACCAAACCAATTCTCCAATAACCAACTCATATGTCAACCTCCTCATTCCTGCGATAGAAAAATAAAATACTACTCTACTTCAAGAACCCATTTACGCAGGTTGGCATCAGGCTTCTTAACTATGTCCGGAGGGAAAACCACAAGCCATGGGCGACTATTGCCAGGCTGTACGTGAATGGTACTAGCATCGAGCACACCTTTTGCTACTAGTTCCCCATCCATATCCGAAATTTTAACACGCAATTTGTCCGGGTTGTATACGCCTTTCGTTCCATTACGGAACAGCATAGCAGCCACCAAGTGACCCTCATTTGTTTTCCCAATGTCAAAACCTGTTACTTCAACAGTATTGACTGGAATCGGCGGTAAAGAAAATGCCAATTTTTCCAAACGGTCTTTTTGGCGATCCGTCAAGCGTTTTTCCATTTCAGGGTCAAGCTCAAGTGTCCGAGGCCATACGTGTGTACTATTACCAGCCTTCATAACTACTTTCCAACGACTGAATGTAAAGTTGTCATGTAAATAGCTATCCATCGGGAAGAAAACTTCCCATGGGCGGCTCGTATGTGCTGGAATTGGCCCCATTTCAGACAGGTCCACCTGAATCCGAGCAAATGGTTCGTCATCCAAATAAATCGCTAAACGAATATTTTTAATCCGTACCGTACGAGCTGTTGAATTACGGAAAAACAGCGCAACCGT
Source organism: Brevibacillus sp. SIMBA_040 (assembly GCF_046535075.1). Lineage (NCBI taxonomy): Bacteria > Bacillati > Bacillota > Bacilli > Caryophanales > Paenibacillaceae > Brevibacillus > Brevibacillus sp. SIMBA_040. Next base: position 10,367 of record NZ_JAWRXI010000024.1, on the reverse strand, counting down.
TGTACCCATAGCCTCTGGCATCATACTGAATCCAGTCACACTCACCATACCTCTTACCATATCAGGCAATTCAGCCTGTAAGAAGCGTAAGGTGTATTTTCTCTCCGCATCCAGCTCCTGCTCCCACATCGGATGAAGGGAAAGCTCTGTATGAACCAATCCCCCTGATTTGGTCTGTTGCGGCTCTGATTCTGTTGATTCCACTTCAACTTCTGTTTCTTTTAATTCAGCTGCATCAACCTTCGATTCTTCTTGAATTTCTTTTTTTAGGTCTTCAATTGAACGATTATTTTGATCTTTACCGAACATATTCTTCATAAAAGAAAACATGCAATTACCTCCTTACCGTTCGATTACGAACGAAACTCCTACATAATCATAAATGTTTCTTTCCATGCGAGCAAATCAACCAATCTCTTTATGATTCTTGAGGAATCGTAACCTTCCAACGTGAAAAATCTGGGTCTTCTTTTTCGATAATCTCAGGCGGATAAATAAACATCCATGGCTTGCTAGTGTTGGCATTTACAGTAAAGTTGCTGAGTTTAAATGATCCAGCTGCAATCCTATCTCCAGTCGCATCGTGTAAAACGAGCGGAAGGTTTTCAAAAGAAATAGACTGTGTCGATCCATTGCGAATCAAAAGCATGACGTGGAGAGCACCATCCTCAGTGCGGCGTATCTGCATGCTTTGAAAATTGACTTCTCCCTCTTTTAATGCAGGCAGATTTTTCGCCAGTTCAATCAAAGAATTTTTCTGCTCGTCAGATAGTGCCTTGATCCAAGACTCTTCAAGCTCCAACTGCGAAGGCAGAACCATTTTTTTCTGCGCAAGCTCAAAGGCAATCTTCCAATTTGCAAGTAACACATCAACTTGTAAAAAATGCTCGCGAGTAAATACAAACGACCACGGTCTTGCAGAACGCGGTGGAATTTCCCCTATCTCGCTCAGATCAAAAGATTGGCGGGTAAACAACTGCTGATCTCCAAACAATATCACCAGCGTCATCTCTCCCAAACGAATGGCACGATCCGTGCTATTTCGCACAAACGCGGTTACTTCCACACCAGCTTCATGTGCAACAAGGGCTGTACCTGCAAGAGAAATATTACCTTTTGCAAGTGGAGCCAACTCCTGAGCCATAAAGGAAAGCGTGTATTGCTCCGTCTTACTGAGCTTTTCCTCCCAAGATTCATGCAAAGAAAGAGAAGTAACGATTCCCGTCGATTCCGCATGCTCTTGCAGCTGTTCCTGATGTGACTGTTCGGTATCAGAAGCGGGCAATACGGACTCCTCCTGAACCTGCTCACGCACCTCTTGCGGTGTTGGCGTTTTTCCCTTTAAATTCTTCAAGAAGGATAACATAGTCTCGCTCCCCACTTTTCTCTACATCTATATAGAGTTCTGTTCGTCATTCACTATAGCATAGTGACATCCTTTTGCAACATAGAAAACTTGGCATTAAAAGCGCTATATTTGTAGCCTCTCGAGCACCTCTATAGGTACGGATAAAGGATGGGCAATATTTGTTAGGATACCTGTATGCCTAGCCAATGTCAAGGAATGGCAGTAAGAGAGGATTTTCATTTTACATATTAAACCTTTATTGATAAAATAATCATGTCTAAACAAATATCTTGGGGATTTAACTATTTGTCGGCTGACGTGTTCAGTCGACTTTTTTTGTTGATTATCCTGTCTTCATTTTATTCCTTCATTATATAGACGCTTTTTTCACCAAGATGTTTCATTCTAAGTACTAATAACGGACACAAAAAAGCCTCCAGTCTTATCGCTAAAGGCAGGGGTGCCAATCCTATTCAGATGAAGTGCTTATATTACCTGATGACTCTATTTAAGAAAATTGATTCTTTCTGTAATCAATTGTACTTTCCGGTAAACGGGCATCCTCGATTCCCAATTTAATTGTGGATCAATAACCTGTTCTTTTATTTTTTCCCTGAGCCTCTCCAATTCTCTTACATCGGTTACGGAGTATATGTTTCTATAAAAATGATCCATTATCGCCTCAACTCATCTCTGAATTATCAGTACTTCTTCTTCACAAATAACTTATATAGTTAAGACTTTCTTGATAGAATCTTTTACTCGTTCACTGAGAAAGGGTTTTACCAGAAAGTCTCGTTTTTTGCCTCCGCTACTACGTCATATCCTGTTTTTATTATCGTGTCCCTCAAAATTCCTCGCATGAATGCCGCGTCATCTACAATCATGATTCTTTTCATAGGCTTGGCCATTCTCTTTTCTATGACAGTTTTATGCTCCTACCATGAATCACTTTTTGCCATTGTAGCAAATTGGTCTTTGAAAAAAACCTAACTAAAGATAGGTTTCCTAGCTAATTGGATATAAAGAAAAAGAAAGAGTCTACCGTTACACGTGGATAGACTCTTCTATACTCTCAGTTATTCATTTTGCGAAAGTTATCATTAGGTTTTCAGAGTTCACACGTGTAACAATTTCAGACAGTCCCCCTTATGTATATAGGGATATAACTATATGCTGTGTACCTCGTCAAAATATCCACTAAAAAATGGATACATCACTTCTAAATTGCAGGCGTTTCCATTACTTAGGAAATAGCATCAACCATATTCCTTTTTTCTACAAATGGTCGAGTAACATTATAACAATAAAATCCAGAAAACAAGTAAGTTTCTGGAATTGGTTAACAATTTGAAATTCTTGTAAGGGTTAGTGCTATTACCAGTACAATTAACCAAGCTGCTGATCAGCAACTAGAAATTAAGGTAAATGGCGAGAAAACTGTTACTGTTGATGAGTTGAAAGCAGCTGGTTACAGTGTTGAATTCCTTTTCAACTATACTGCTACTGCTGCTGAAAAAGCTACAGGCCTGATTAATGCTAGCAACAAGACAGCGTTTAAATATGCTGTGAAAGTAACTAAAGATGATGCTGTCTTCACTTCTGATTGGACTGATGTAAAAGTAGTCGATGCTACTGTTGCAGTTGAAGTAACAGAAGCTGGCCTCAAGTCTGGTTCCGAAGCTTGGAATCTTGATTATATCACAGTTTCCGACCAAGCAGTATCCTTGGCAGCTACTAAAGCTGTAAATGCACTTGGAAAATCTGAAAACGTAACTCTTCCAGCAGTAGAGAAAGTAACTTCTAGCGATGTTACTGTTGCCTACTACAATAACGGTGCTATCAAAGCATTGAAAGCTGGAAATGTAACTTTCACAGTTAAATTTGCTGGTTTGGAGAAAACTGTTTCTGTTCCAGTAGTAGTTAAAGCAGCTCAAGAGGCTACTTCTATTGCTGAAGCTGGACAAACAGTAAAGGTAAAAGCTGGCGAAGCAACAGATGTTGACTTCACTGTTAACGATCAGTTTGCTCAAAAACTGAGAACAAACGCTACTCTGACTGTTAAAGTAATTGATAAAGACAATAACGAGACTTCGGCTACATTAACTGCTACTGCTGGAAAAGCAACTATTAGCGAATTTAACAAAGCTGAAGGCGATTATACTGTTAAAGTTTTGAGCAACGATACTGAAATTGGTGCCTTCACAGTAAAAGCTGTTGACTTGGCAACTGCTATTGTCGACAAGTATGAACTTACTGTAGCAGATAAAGCTCAAATCGATTTGAAAGATAACCTGTTAGATCCTCCAGCGGCTAAACTGACTGTTTCTATCAACGCATTTGCTGATGAAGTTAAACTTGCTGGACAAGATTTGTCTAATGCTGTTACTGGACTGAAACTTGAGTCCTCTGACAAAGACATCGTAGCAGTACCAGCTGATGCTTTGACAGCAGCTAGCTTCACTGTTACTGGTGGAACAAAAACAGGAGTGGCAACTGTTTCCCTTGTAAAAGAAGAGGGAGATTTTAAAACAAAGCTGGCATCCATCAATGTTGAAGTTGTGAATACAACCCCTCAAATTACCTCTTTGACTCTTCAAGAAGGTAAAACGCAAGTAACATTCTCTGGGGAAGAACTTACTACAGACGACGTAGTAGCTGCCCTTACTGCAGGTAAAGACGAAAGTGGTCTTGAGATTTTGACTGCAGATAAAATTGAGAATGTAACTTATGTTGCTTCTGATGAAAAAGTAATTGTAAAAATCAAAGCAATCTACGGTGGTCAAACATTTGTTTTTGACGCTAGTAAAGTTGTAGAACCATCTGTTGAACCATCTGTGGAGCCATCCGTAGAACCGTCTGTTGAACCGTCTGTGGAGCCATCCGTAGAACCATCTGTTGAGCCAAGCAATACTCCTCCAACTGGTGGGGAAGTTACAACTGTGTCGACTCCAGATGATGATACACTTGCTGAAGGCGATGTTGTCACTATTAACTTTAGTGAAGATATTGAAAATAGTGCAGGTGAGGCAGTACAGGCTATTATGAATGCACTTGCAGGTACTGCATTCGAAGGTAAAGTCACTGTCGCATCGGTAGCGGGCGAGAATACCGATTCTACTGCATTCACACTGACTGTAAAAACTGGTGAAACTATTTCTCTGGCAACCGGTAACGTAATCACGCTTACTGCGGGTGCAGTAGCTGATCTTGAGGTTGCACTGAATGATGCAGATATTACTTTCACCGTAACAGATACTATCGCAGCAGAGTAATATTTTAGTAAAAAGTTGCCCCATGTACATGCATGGGGCATTTTTTTTAAGGGTCCAGCTGAGTACAACTGGGAGGTTTACATATGTCCAGTAGCAATCCAATAGTATCCATTATCTTTCCGGTAAAAAATGAAGGTATTAACGTAAAAAATACGTTAGATTCTTTAGTAAAAGTAAAAACAGACTTTAGTTATGAAGTTATAATTGTTGATGATGCTTCTGAAGACGCATGTTGTGAGTTTTTGTCTTCCCATGAGTACCCAATCACGATTACACTAGTGAAAACGGACGGTTTAGGTGCTGCAAATGCACGAAATGTTGGTTCCAAAAAGGCTAACGGAAAGTACTATATTTTTTGTGATGCTCACTTGTTCTATGAAGATTATTGGATGGATAAGCTGATTGAGCCAATGGAAGTGGGGATAGCAGACGGAGTCGTTCCAGGCATTGCTCCACATGATAAGCCGAATATCGTTGGGTATGGATATACAATAAACCTTGAGAAATTTAAGGCAAATTTTAACGGCCAGAGCATTCTTACAAAAGGTCTTGAACCGGTTGAGACACCGTGTTTACCTGGCGGATGCTTAGCTATCAAGAAGGATGTTTTTTTTGATATTGGTGGGTTCGATAAAGGGTTCATTGTCTGGGGACATGAGGACATCGAGATTTCAATAAAAATGTGGTTATTTGGCTATAAATGTTTTATTCAACCACAGGTAAAAGTATTACATATATTTAGAAAGTCATTCCCTTACACTGTAAAGGCTAGTCATACCGATTACAATCTCATGAGAATGGCATATAGCCATTTTTCTGAGGAAAGAATTGAAAAATGCAAGAAGTATATACAGATTCCTGAAAAAACAGATCAAATTGTTAAGTCAGTCATTGATAATGGTGTATTAGAACAAAGGGCTAACTATTCTTTGAGAAGAAAATTCGACGACGATTGGTTTTTTCAAAAATTCCATATTAATTTCTAAGCAAAGATATATTACTGAAATTAAATATACAACCTTGAGTACGTAACCCCTATGACAAAGCAACATTGACTTTCTAGGGGTTTTTCTGTTTTTTTCAGGTAATGACTTCGACAATGACCGTTTTATTTTCTATGGGTGACTATTTTGGTTTATTGGATGGTATTTTTTAGGTATAATGAAATTCAATAGGTTTATTTACTGATTCTTGTATTCCTGTTATAAGACTCACGTAATTGGTTACGATAAGGCTATATAAGTACTTCAGATCTCGCACGTTCTTTGTTTTATTGAAAAAGGTGGACGGATTCTATGCTACTCTTGAACACGGTTCAAATTTTCTTACAGTACTTGTCTTCCATTGACCGTAGTGATGAAACGTTGACTGGTTATCGGAAGGATTTGATATGTTTTACTCGTTTTCTAGAGAATAAGTACAATTGTGAGCCTTATGTTGATGAGATTACATCAAACGATATACAAGACTATCTGACCTATCTAAAGGATGAAAGGAAGTATGCTCCTTCAAGCAGAGTGCGAAATCTACATACACTTCGCTCCTTTTTTTCATATGCCTACAATAAAGAAATTGTAGTGAGGAATGTGGCAATTTCCATTGAGAAAATTAAAGTTCAACAGAAAGAGAGAACATATTTGAGCGAGGAAGAAGTGAAGCTATTGGTTCAGACTATCGATCATGACCTAATACGCTTAGTGGTTATTGTATTGTATATGACAGGACTACGTATTTCCGAATGTCTGAATCTCACTATAGATGATGTTGATTTAGAGAAAAAGGTCATTCATGTTGTAGCTGGTAAAGGAAATAAGGACCGACTCATCCCCATATCACAAAGGCTTTTGCCTGTACTGAAAGATTATATTCAACATAAACGACCAAATACAGGTTCGGTGCTATTCTTTTGCACCAAAAAGTCAGGAATGCTTTCTCCTGTATATGTAAATCGAGGGATTTCAGAAGCCGTCAATAAACTGGGATGGAAAAAGAAAGTCACCGCACATATTCTTCGTCACAGTTTTGCCAGTCAACTAGTAAAAAATGATGTCAATTTGGTTCAAATTCAAAAGCTGTTAGGGCATTCTTCTCTTAAGGTCACGAGTATTTATACTCACACCGATCTGGATCAGCTCACAGAGGCTATCAATACCCTTTAAACCGAATAGAAAGAATGCAAAGGGAGTTAACATAGGGATGCAAAAAAATATGGAATTACTAACAGAACCAAAAATGATTTACGACGAACGCGTGAATGAAATACTGCGCGGTCTTATTGAGGGGAAAACGAGAGACGAACTCGCAAAAAGTCTGGGATATAAAAATTATAAAACGCTTGATATCTATATGCGTCGCAAGAATTTCAAATGGAATAGAGATAAGCAAAACTACGTGCCCGCTTATAGTTTACTCGACAAGCAGGATATTAGTCTCGCGTTGCCCAGTTCTTCCAAGGTATCTACCGTGATTTCGTTGTTCGAAAAAAAGGGAGCCGATGCCAAGACAATTGCCAAAAGACTCGGGTTTACAGATCACCGTGAACTAGCCAATTACATGAAGGCAAGGGGATACAAATGGTCATCTGAGCAAGGGAACTACCAGAAGGTGTATGGTCAGTTACACAAGGAGACGGCAGACCGCTCTTCGGCGCTAGATGAGATTTCGGGTAAAGATTTAGAGAGTGAAGCTGTCATCCCTCCTATATCTTCGAGCGTGTCACGTATGGATGCAGGAACACTGGAACGCTTTTTGCCGCTCCTAGAAATGCTGGAGCGAAATAAGGATAAATTAATCGATATCATTGTACCAGGAACAGAAAGCGGAAAAGTTCCTCGATATGCCGTTCCAGGAATCTTCGTTACCAAATCCGTACACATGACAAATACGCTTGATTCCCTAGTCCGTGAATACAGCAAGGAAAAGAACATCAGTCAGAGGGATATCTTCGCAGTAGCACTGATTGAGTTCTTCAGAAGATATGGCTATGAGCATGAAATAGAGACTTTACTGGGAAGGACATAGCTTAAAGGCTGTGTTTCTTTTTGTATGAGTTAGGACGAGGGCCTCTACAAAACAGAATCCCCAATCATCATTAAAGATGATCAGGGATTCATTTATCATTTCAAGCCTGGATACTGATCTGTATCCATTTCCCAGTCGGATCCAAAGTCCCATCCTACAAACGAATTTTGTATTTTCATATCCTCAGTAGTTAACGGGATGCCTTTTCCAGTATCATTCTTTTGCGTTGTATCTTTGTCATAATAAGATTTCGTAATCGAGCCGTTATTTAAGCCAATTAAACCTCCTGTATTTGCACCACTCCCCATTACTTCACCTGCAGCATAAGTCTCAGTGACATCGCCCGTGTTACTTCCAATTAGCCCACCTGTATCGGTCGATCCACTTACAATCTTCGCAAGCGAGTATGCTCGCAGTACAGTGCCACTATTTTCCCCCACTAAACCACCAACCTGTGTAAAGTTCCCGCCAACGGAGCCCTCCGAATAAGATTGTTTGATCATTCCACTGTTCACCCCGACTAGCCCTCCAACACTTCGGCTCCCAAAGATGTCTACGTTTGAATGGGATCTTCCGACTTCAGCTTGGCTATCCATTCTCCCTACAAGCCCGCCTGTATAAAAACTATTATTGGTATTGGTTATAGTTCCTTCAACGTAACAATTGTGGATGGTTCCTTCTTGCATATAGCCAATTAAAATCCCAACATTAGATCCATCAGCGCTGATATTAGCTCCAAGCAGTTCAAGATTCATAATTTCAGCACTACCCGCAGTACTACCAAAGAGACCGACACTTGTACCAGCGGTGATGAACAAACCATTGATTTCCTTGCCATTGCCGTCAAAGGTACCAGTGAAAGGTTTACTTGGTGTTCCTATTGGTACCCAACCATTCCCTGTATTATAAGGAGCCACGTCCAAATCAACATCGCCATTCAAGACAAAATGGGAGTCCAGATGATCTCTCACATTGTCTAATTGCTCTGCATTGGCAATCATATATGGGTTGCCTGCTGTTCCGTCCCCACTGGCAAAATCGCTGTTCGTGCTAGTTATATACGTATAAGCATTTATAACTGTTGCTGTTCCTTTGGGCGTAGTTACAGAGACATCTACTGGCCCCTCCACGTTTCCTGCTGGTACGGTAGCTGAAATCTGGGTTGAAGAAATTACGATAAATGATGTAGCAGGTACACCACCAAATGTCACCGATTTGGCACCAGTAAAATTCGTACCCATGATGGTTAATGTGTTTCCACCAGCTATTGGACCTTTATCAACGGAAAGGCTTGTGATTTCTATGCTATTCTCGACTTATGCCACTTTCATGGTTTTCGAGTCGAGCCTACACCGTGCAGGCGACTTTCATCGCACACGGCGTTCCATCAACCAGTAAGAAGGAATGAAATTTGTGAAACAACAAAGAGGATTGCAGAACGAATCCCTCTGCAATCCTACTTTGCTGTTCTTCACTTGTAGACTTGAGAAACTACAACGCCCATTGTAAGTTCTCGTATCCTTCTTATCCGCTGACTGGGTTCCTTCGCTCCGGCCAGTTTTCTCCTCCCCGCCTGTGTTGCCACTACGGGTACAAACGGCAAGCCATCTACACTACTACGAACCCGCTGCCATCTTATCAGCCTCACTGGTGCTACCCCACCTCTTCTGATAAGACTTCAAACGTTCCACCTTGTCTATCCCTTGTTTTGCTGACCGTAGGTCCCCACTATACAATCCGAGAAAAACAGGTTTAACAGCCTGAATTGTTCCTGCTTCGTCTGTACGATCTCGCGTACATCGACTGTTGTCAAACCCCTAGCGCTTATTACCTGACAACAGCTATCTCGTATTGGGTCACCATGGATTCGTCTCCTGACCATAGCCAGCTTTTAAAGAGCCCCGCCTTGCATCCAGCAAGTACGACTTCACCTGACTTCACGAGAGCAGCTGGTATAGGACTGCTTCCGTGCAGGAGGATTAGGCACATGAGTTTATAGGCTGTTCTCATGGATTGGAATTGCGCCAATCTATTCGACATGGTAGTTAGAGAGAAACCTCTTAGATTTTGAGCTGTTGCCTAGTCTAAGAGGTTTTCTCCACTTCTTTCACTCAGATGAGTTTATGAAGTAACGTTTCGTGATTTTTTTAAGGAGTTTCTTCTTTCACAGTAACAGTAAATGCTTTGGTTTGAGATACAGAACCCTTAGTCAGAGTAGCTGTCAATGTTACCGTTGCATCGCCAGAACCATTAGCAGGACGCGTAACTGTTCCATCAGTACCTACTACAGTTTCATCAGTAGAAGCCCAAGAAATAGCTACTCCATTTGCACCTGTTGCTGGCAGAGTCAGGTTAGTAGTTACTGCTGTAGTGTCGCCCAAATCAAGGTCTGTTTTTGCAGCATCTACAGCTTGTTGATCAGTTAGACCTGCTTCTTCTTTCACAGTAACAGTAAATGCTTTGGTTTCAGATACAGAACCCTTAGTCAGAGTAGCTGTCAATGTTACCGTTGCATCGCCAGAACCATTAGCAGGACGCGTAACTGTTCCATCAGTACCTACTACAGTTTCATCAGTAGAAGCCCAAGAAATAGCTACTCCATTTGCACCTGTTGCTGGCAGAGTCAGGTTAGCAGTTACTGCTGTTGTGTCGCCCAAATCAAGGTCTGTTTTTGCAGCATCTACAGCTTGTTGATCAGTTAGACCTGCTTCTTCTTTCACAGT
>NZ_JAWRXI010000321.1:0-251 GCF_046535075.1 Brevibacillus sp. SIMBA_040 | reverse complement strand
GAGGATATTCGCCCGCCCCTGCATTCGCAGTGGAATCAGTGTCGTCCCATCGATTTCATAGAGAGCGATACCTACCCCCTGCGCACTGTTGGCACCCTGTAGGGCGAGAATGGCATCGTCGTCCGCGCTGGATATTCCGTCGAATACCAGCCCCACACTGGTCAGCGAAGGATGGCAGTTGGCTAGTTCGATGTTGAACTGCGCCGAACCGACGGTGGAACCGGCACCCTTGAACGATTTGACACTCATGA
>NZ_JAWRXI010000320.1:0-251 GCF_046535075.1 Brevibacillus sp. SIMBA_040 | reverse complement strand
ACCGACATAATGGAGATTGGAAATTCCGCGCGATAGGAGAACCTTATCAGTCGGATAATTTTATTGATGTTCTTGTACCTTATACCTATAAATAAGAAAAGTATGCTGAAAGGCATACTTTTTTTAGTCTCTGTTTGAAACTTTTCTGTATTGTAAATTCATATTCTCTATTTTAAACTAATCTTCAAGCCCATTTCCTTTTTCATATGTAATAAAACTTCTGCATTTCCTTTGGCATCGTCAACGGGATG
>NZ_JAWRXI010000319.1:0-251 GCF_046535075.1 Brevibacillus sp. SIMBA_040 | reverse complement strand
GCAACAGAAAGACCAGCTCGAACGCGAAGCGATGCTGAGAAATCCCGAACAGGCTTATCTCATTTCTGATGAAGAGTTTGATAAAAAACTGGAGGAGCTGGGGTGGTCACCATCAGATCTTGGGACAATGGCAGGAATGTATATGGAAAGGGGAAGTTATCAGTTAGAACAAAAGATTAAAAACTGGTTTAGAGACTTGCTTGAAAATTCTCTTTCAGGCAGCGGCGCTGGTTATTGATACGATACGGACA
>NZ_JAWRXI010000318.1:0-251 GCF_046535075.1 Brevibacillus sp. SIMBA_040 | reverse complement strand
CTGTGCCAGTTACTGGGGCAGACGGCCTTGCTGGATGACCCGACACTCGCCAGCAATAACGACCGTGTGTTGCAACGGCCGCGCTTGCTCGCGCACCTGGCCGAGGTATTCGCACCGCTGAACGCCGGGCAATTGGCATTGCAGCTGGAAGCCAATGGCATTCCCTTCGCCCCCATCCGCCGCCCGGAAGAATTGTTCGATGACCCGCACCTGCAACAGAGCGGCGGCATGGCCGACTTGCAACTGGAAGA
>NZ_JAWRXI010000317.1:0-251 GCF_046535075.1 Brevibacillus sp. SIMBA_040 | reverse complement strand
CTTCCTTGTGGGGGCTTGATCCTGAAGGAACTTCACCTACTTCTCAATTCAGTATTATCGATCGTACCAACAGTGTGCGTCGTTTAATATTAACCGAAGGCGGGAATGCATTTTTGGGTGGAGCCCTTGGCACTTCTGGAGCAAATGCTACTATCAGTGCTGTTGGAGGAAGTGTTGGGATTGGTAACAATACCGCGCCAACAAATACTTTAGATGTAAACGGTACCACAAGAGTAAGAACAGTTAACCAA
>NZ_JAWRXI010000316.1:0-252 GCF_046535075.1 Brevibacillus sp. SIMBA_040 | reverse complement strand
GTTTTTATCTGAGCATGATGCCAGTGAAGCAGCAGCAAGTATATATAAGAATCTCTTTTTGTTAAATATTAATAATTTTGAAGTTTTCATTTTTGGTTGGTTATTTGTTCTTGTTTTACATTACAATAATACTGAGTCCGAGAGATAAAAACACTACACTATCGTTTAGTTTGATACTACACAAAGGTGTAGTTTTTACGCCGTTTTCTTCAGTATAGCTACTTTGTGGACAGTTGTTAATCCTTCGTGTAG
>NZ_JAWRXI010000315.1:0-252 GCF_046535075.1 Brevibacillus sp. SIMBA_040 | reverse complement strand
CTCATACAAGTCGCTGAACTTCGTCAGCTCGATCGCTCTGAGACTACCGTCGGTGCCGGGTATGCTGCGAGAGATTTCGCTTTTATCGTAATGCTCCTGGATCTGAGGCCAGTACTCACAGATCTCCTTAGCCAATGCATAGAAACTGACAGGATTAGGGATCGAGGTTGTGCGCCTGCTGTAGGAGGATCTCGCGACCGAGAATTTCTCTGACTGAGAAGCGCCGGCCTGTTTACCCGGCGCTCCGTCCCA
>NZ_JAWRXI010000314.1:0-252 GCF_046535075.1 Brevibacillus sp. SIMBA_040 | reverse complement strand
AAAAATAATAAATATGAAAATACGCATTAAAAATAAGGAAAAGGCAATATTAGCAAAACTGTATAAAGAGGAATATAGAGTTGTTGCAAAACAGGAAGATCTTGGAGGAGGGTATAGCTATTTAATTTTTAATGAAAATCTTCAGGAGATGTTGTTGTCCTCTATTTTCATTGGTCTGTTCTAAATTTCCTTCCGCATTATAGATGTATTCAATTCCGTTTTTATAGCCGTTTTTATATTCAGCTTCGGATT
>NZ_JAWRXI010000313.1:0-252 GCF_046535075.1 Brevibacillus sp. SIMBA_040 | reverse complement strand
CTATGCCCTAAGGCTCCGTGCAATAAAATTAGATTTTTCATGGATAAAAGTTGCCCCGAAAATTAAGAAAAAGAATTGAAAACGTGATAATAAATCCGGTATGTAAGGAGAATTAAGAGTCAAATCAAGAGCAAGTCCAAAACCAAACACTAAACACCAAAAAACTAACAACCATTAACCATAAACTAACAACCAAACCCAACCCCCTCACTCATCAGATGCCATCACCAAAACACTTACCTTATTGTCTCC